>DNMA01000025.1:469-2814 GCA_003489505.1 Legionellales bacterium
GTACGGACAGATTCAGCGTTTATAATGCAGGTATTGGTGGAGGCAAGCAACCTTTGCAATATCTAAAATTAATTTATTTAGATTTACTCGGGTTCAAGCCCGATATTGTTATTAATATAGATGGTTATAATGAAATCTCAATGAGCCTTACCGAGAATTTATTATTAGATAATCCACCAATATTTCCTAGAGCGTTCTCCGCCTATGTTGACAGCAATGGGAGCTTGCTTAGGTCTTGCACTGTTACCAGCGATCAAAATATTAATAAAGATAGTTACTTACCCATTATTCAGACTTTATACTATGTATATGCTAGAAGATGCTGGGATAATCTCCAAAAGATTACAAAGCCATGGTGGAGCGGAATGCTCCCTGTTGGATCAATAGATGATTATGCTCATAAAACAGCAAATATATGGTCCACATCATCCAATAAAATTAACAATTTTCTTAGTAGCAAGAATATTTTATATCTTCATGTGATTCAACCAAATCAGTATGTAGAGAATAGTAAACCCTTTTCTGAAGATGAGCGCCTATATTATTTAGACAATGCTTTATATGGTAATATAACAAAAAAATATTATCCATTATTGTCCATTAATTACTTGGAAGCCCGGGATGTTTTTGATGCAAGAAACATCTTTAAAAATGAAAGAAGGACCGTGTATAGAGATAATTGCTGTCATTTAAACGCCTTGGGAAATGAAATACTTCTGTCAGAAATATTTGAAAAATTCTCAGATAAATTTAAATCAAAACTATCTGAGAAGTAAAATTATTCCTTACTTTTTTTATCTTTTGAAACTTGACCAATTGCTGCTAATACATCGTTTATCGTGATACTTTTAATACAAATTTGATCAAGTGTGCACTCCTTACTAGTCACAATAGCGCATCCCGCGCAAGGCACCCGTTTGCTAACAATATTACCGCTATCAATTTGACCCCACTCATTCCAGTTAGTTCTTGCGCTATGTAGGCTGACAACAGGGGTTCCGCGCATAGCAGCGAGATGTTTGGGGCCACTGTCGTTTCCAATGAATAGATTTGCTAAGGAGATGATTGCATCAAATTCTTTGAAGTTGACTAATCCTTGTATAAAATGAAAATTTTTTAATTTCAAAATACGTTGGCGTAGCTCATGATTAAAATCATCATCTGCAAAGAAAACAATTTTTAGGTTTCTTTTTGAGAGAGTTTCTGCAAGTTCGACAAATTTAATCTCAGGCCATTGGACCAATTTGTTTCTAGCACCGCTGTGAATTACAATGTAATCCTTGTGATTAAATGTAACTTCGTTTGGAAAGTCTTTTTTAGCACTTTTATTCTCAAGATGTATATATTCGGGAAAAAAAATATTCTTTAGTGAAGAGATCAATAGCCTTGGATAATTTGCATGACTAACATTACTCAGCCAATTAATCGGATCTTTTGCGTGCAACAACAAACTAAGATCGCAGATGGATGTATCAGTATTCTCAAACCCGACACGATAATCTGCATTTATAAACCTCAGTAATTCCCTTGTTTCCGGCATGGGTGACAAATCAATGGCTAAATCAAACTTTTTTGAACCTAATTCATTAATTACTGTTTCGCAGGCTTCTTTTTTTAGTGTTCTAATGTTTGATTTTTCTTCAAACGAGAATGGTATGATGACAATTCTTTTGAAATAAGGAATTGAGTTGGCTATACCCTCATTAGAGGGCGATACTAATATCGTTATATTAGCTCGTGGAAAAATGGTAATTAGTTCATGGATAGCTGTCGTAGTCATCACAAAATCTCCTAATTGATCGAGCCTTAGGAGTGCAATTTCTTTGATATTTTGTTGATTGCTGATTTGTGATGAGCATCTTATTGTTGCTGGAAGATTTATTATTTGATCTACTAAATTAGTCGCATTTGATTCTGTGGAATTTATGTACGATATGTCGATGTATGAATCTGACAGTTCTGCTGTTTTATGATCTTTGTAATCAATAATTTTTATATCTAAATGTGATAGCTTTACATAAAATCCAAATATTCTGAATTCAACAGTAAGTCTACATAAATCTTTTTGAAGAGCTTCTAGATTCAACCAAATATTGAAGAAGCGGATATCCCCCTTGTCATCTGGCCGATTATGAAATAAGTTTTCTTGATATAAAATTGTCGAGCCGCTTCTTACTCGTATATGGGTTGGCTTTAGCTTTGTATGAAGTTTATAACGAAGAGCGGTTATTTTATTTAAATGAATGAGTTCTTTCCCTGATTGATTAAATTTAGGGTGCCTAGATATTAATTCGAATTTTATTATAGAAGGTATCATTAAATTATCTATGAAGATGCTATTAAGT
>DNMA01000100.1:0-15746 GCA_003489505.1 Legionellales bacterium
TTATCAAAATACATCGATTCAGTCCAAGTTCGAAGCTTTGTCATCAATGCGGTTATCGAATAGATTCACTGGCTTTGTCTATTCGAGAATGGGAATGTCCATCTTTTTTTTGCATTCATGATAGGGATGTGAATGCGGCGAAGAATATTCGCATGATAGGTTTAGCTGACCTGCTAGGGCTTAGCGATTGTGTAAAGGGTTCCTCTGCAGCCAAACTGGTCAGCGCCAGTGCTGTGGCGAAAGGCGCAGATATATTGTCTGTGTAGGTCACAAGTATCAAAGACTTATGATTTAAAATCAAGCAAGTATTTCTTTGTAGTTGACTTGATTTTTGGTATTTCATCCCCATATGAGGACATATGTGTTTTTGATTAAGGAAAACTTGTGGAACAATTTCGTGGTACAACCATACTTTGTGTGCGACGACAAAATCAAGTCGTGATTGGTGGCGATGGTCAAGTGACTATGGGTAATACTGTGATGAAAGGTAATGCCCGTAAAGTTCGTCGATTATATAAAGATAAAGTGCTAGCAGGTTTTGCAGGCGGAACAGCAGATGCTTTTACCCTGTTTGAGCGATTTGAACAAAAGCTTGAAAAACATCAAGGTCATTTAGTTCGAGCAGCAGTTGAAATGGCCAAAGACTGGCGTTCAGATAAAATGCTACGCCGTTTAGAGGCATTATTGGCAGTTGCAGATGAAAATGCTTCATTGATTATCACTGGTAATGGTGATGTGATTGAGCCAGAGCATGGCATTATTGCTATTGGTTCAGGTGGGCCATTTGCTTTAGCTGCAGCTCGAGGATTAGTCGAAAACACCAAATTATCCGCAAAAGATATTGTACAAAAAAGCTTAAATTTAGCGGCAGATATCTGTATTTACAGTAATCATAACCTGACTTTAGAACAACTGGATTATTAATATGTCTAATGAATTAATGAGCGTCATGACGCCACGAGAAATTGTGGCGGAGCTAGATAAATTTATTATTGGCCAACAAGAGGCTAAAAGAGCAGTTGCCATCGCACTTCGCAATCGTTGGCGTCGTATGCAAATCCAAAATGATGATTTGCGTAATGAAATTATGCCTAAAAATATTTTAATGATTGGTCCAACCGGTGTCGGTAAAACTGAAATTGCCAGACGCTTGGCAAAACTTGCTGAGGCGCCATTTATTAAAGTTGAAGCGACTAAATTTACAGAAGTTGGCTATGTCGGACGTGATGTTGATTCAATTATTAGGGATTTAGTAGATGTTTCTGTAAAACTTGAACGTGATTATGCAGTGAAACGTGTACAAACTGTTGCAGAAGAGGCGGCTGAAGAAAGAGTTTTAGATATCTTATTGCCACCTGCAAGAGGTTCTTCTGCTGCTGAGAAAGACACATCTACGCGCCAATTATTCAGAAAACAGTTACGAGAAGGTTTATTGGATAATCAAGAAATTGAAGTGGATTTACAGGCAGTGTCTGTTGGTGTTGAAATTATGGCACCTCCTGGTATGGAAGATATGACCAATCAGTTAACGTCGCTATTCCAACAAATGGGTACTCAAAAAACCAAAACCCGTAAATTACCCATTAAGAAAGCTTTCAAGTTATTGGTGGACGAAGAAGCGCAAAAACTGATTAATGAAGAGGACCTTAAGGTCAAAGCCATTGAACGAGTCGAGCAAAATGGTATCGTCTTTATTGATGAAATCGATAAAATTGCAAAACGAAGTGAATACAGCGCAGATGTATCTCGTGAGGGTGTACAAAGAGATTTATTACCTTTAGTAGAAGGAACCACCGTATCAACAAAATATGGTCAAGTGAAAACCGATTTTATTCTGTTTATCGCATCGGGTGCTTTTCACATGTCTAAACCCTCAGATTTAGTAGCAGAGTTACAAGGGCGTTTACCGATTCGTGTGGAATTAACAGCTTTAGGGGTTGATGATTTTGTTAAGATTTTAACTGATAGAGAGGCCTCTTTAACTGAACAATATATTGCATTGATGGCAACAGAAGGTTTAGATTTAAGTTTTGAGTCTTCTGGTATTCAACGCATTGCTGAAGCGGCTTGGCAAGTGAATGAAAGAACTGAAAATATTGGTGCGCGAAGACTCTATACAGTTATGGAGCGTTTACTAGAGCAAGTTTCCTTTGATGCAACAGATAAATCAGGGGATAAAGTGAAAGTTGATGATCTATATGTCAATTCTCACTTGGGTGCTCTAGTGGATGATGAAGATTTATCACGATATATTTTATGATGATAGGAAAGATGGAAAATCCTTATATTTTAGTTTTATATTATTCAAGAACAGGCTCTGTTGCCCAAATGGCTAATTTTATAGCCAGGGGCATCGAGTCGGTGCCTGGCATGGAGGCAAAGATTCGTACTGTTCCAGCAGTTTCTACTGTATGTGAATCTTTAGAGCCTGCAGTGCCCGATGAGGGGGCGCCTTATGTAACTTTGGACGATTTAAAAAATTGCTCAGGTCTTGCTTTGGGTAGCCCTACACGTTTTGGTAACATGGCAGCACCTTTGAAGTATTTTCTTGATTCTACATCGAGTCTATGGTTAGAAGGGGCCTTAATTGATAAACCTGCCGGGGTATTTTCTTCAAGTGGCTCGATGCATGGTGGCCAAGAATCGACTCTTTTATCCATGATGTTACCTTTGTTTCATCATGGGATGTTTTTGGTTGGCTTGCCTTATTCTATTGAAGAATTATCCAGTACACAAAAAGGTGGCACACCCTATGGCCCAACCCATGTAGCAGGAGTAGATAATAAAACACCTATTCAAGAAGAAGAAAAAAAGCTTGCCATGGCCTTAGGTGTTCGAATTGCAAAAATTGCTTTAAAAATGGAAAAATAATGCGTGTCATCACTCTCAATGCCAATGGGATACGTTCTGCTATTCGAAAAGGTTTTTTTGAATGGGTGGAAGGTTATGATCCCGATATTATTTGTATTCAAGAAACCAAAATTAAATCTCAAGAATGCCCATCCCTCCAGGATATCAGCTTACCTGGTTATCATGTCGTCTATGAGGATGCTGAAAAAAGAGGCTACAGTGGTGTGGCGATTTTTTCAAAACAAAAGCCCTTGCAAATTGAAAATCGCTTAGGTATGCCAGAAAGTGATACAGAAGGGCGCTTTTTGCAATTTGATTTCCCAAATTTTTCTGTGGTTTCAGTTTATATGCCCTCTGGCACATCCGGTGAGGAGCGCCAAGAAATTAAGATGGCTTTTTTAGACCATTTTTACACCTATTTAGAACAGCAAATTCAAACAGGTAAACGTTTAATTATTTGTGGTGATTGGAATATTGCCCATCAAACCATTGATTTAAAAAACTGGAAATCTAATCAAAAGAATTCAGGATTTTTACCAGAGGAACGAGCATGGCTTGACCAAGTTTTTGGGCAATTAGGTTATATCGATGCGTTTCGTGTCCTCAATCAATCTGAAGAGCAATACACCTGGTGGTCACTACGTTCACAGGCACGTGCAAAAAATGTTGGTTGGAGAATTGATTATCAGGTGGTGACACCCAACTTGAAAGAATATATCAAGCATGTAGAAATCGTAGCCCAACCTTATTTTTCCGATCACGCACCCGTGATTATTGATTATCAAGGACTTGAAAATGTTTAAAATTGCAAGCTGGAACGTGAATTCATTAAAAGTTCGACTACCTCAGGTTTTAGATTGGCTTGAAGACAGTCAAATCGATGTTTTAGGTATTCAAGAAACCAAATTGGAAGACAGCGCATTTCCGAAAGAGTATTTTGAAGAAGCGGGCTTTGAGGTGAATTTTGTTGGACAAAAAACCTATAATGGTGTGGCCTGGATCAGCCGCCATCCAATGGAAGATAGAATAGATGCACTCCCAGATTTTGTGGACGAGCAAAAAAGAGTACTGGCTGTGACCATCAAAGGCATTCGTTTTATTAATTTTTATATTCCCAATGGTCAGGCACTCGATTCCCCCAAGTACCAATACAAACTAGCATGGCTTGAAAAAATGCTTGAATTTGTCCAACAACAAATGCAAAAATATCCTCAGGTGGTCATTTTGGGTGATTTTAATATTGCCCCAGATGATATTGATGTTTACGATCCTAAACAATGGTTTGGTGAGGTGTTAGTGAGTGAACCAGAACGCCTTGCTTTTGATAAGTTAAAACGCCTTGGCTTAGTCGATATCCTTCGACATCTGCATCCGGATGAGGACAATCTCTATTCATGGTGGGATTATCGAGCTGCTGCATTTCGAAGAGGCATGGGGCTTAGAATTGACCACATTTTAATGAGTCAAAATTTAGTAAAAGACTGCATTGCTGCAGGTGTAGATAAAGAACCAAGAAAGCATGAGAGACCTTCTGATCATGCGCCAGTTTGGTTGACTTTAGCAGTTTAACTGAAAGGAATTAAATGAAAAGGATTTTATTTATTGCTTTATTTGCTACTGTATTGTCTGATATTTTTGTTCATTTGTTTAATTATTTTTACCATTTACCCCAAGGCGTTTTGGCGCCTTTAGGACGTTGGGTTGCCGGATTTCCTCAAGGGAATTTCTACCTTGAAAATATTTTTAACGAGCCTACACTCCCATATGAAACACAATTAGGTGCGCTGATTCATGCCTTTATTGCCTTAACTTTTTCTTTTTTTTATATCATTTTATTACGAAGTGTCTTTGGTTTTGACCATGATGTTAGAGATGGACTGATTTATGGTTTAGCTTTGATGTTTTTTCCGCTGATATTTGAAATGCCAGCCATGGGTTTGGGTTATTTTGGTATGAATATTGCCAATCACAAATTAATTTTAGCGAGATTAGTGGGTGATCATTTGTTTTTTGGTCTAGGACTGGGTCTTGGTTTAGAGCTTTTTAATTGTCTTTTTGATAAAAAAAAACTATGAATTGATTGACCTTTGTTGTAAGTTTTGTTATTGTCGTAAGTCATTTTAAGTCTATCCTGTTCAAAACAGGTTAATTTTTATTTGAAGAGAGTCGTTGCATGAAAGCTGCTATTCATCCAAAATATGAAGTTGTTAAAGTTACCTGCAGTTGCGGACATCAGTTCGAAACCCGTTCTACTATGGCTAACCAACAATTAAATATTGAAGTTTGTTCTAATTGTCATCCTTTTTACACTGGTAAGCAAAAGCTTGTTGATACCGGAGGTCGTGTACAACGTTTCCGTGATCGTTACAAATCAAGAGTATCTCAAAATCAAGCAGGTCAAAGCGAACAAGCTTAACCGTTCTTTAAACTTGGTAATCTCAACTAGAGTTACCAAGTTCTTTTTTATTCCCTAAAACTTAATTTTTTGAAATGAGAAGGTGTGTTATGGCAAGTGATACTCTCTTGAAGGAACGGGCTCTCAATTACCACGAATTCCCAACTCCAGGTAAATTAAGCGTACAAGTAAGCAAATCAACACAAACACAAGAAGATTTATCTTTAGCTTATACGCCAGGTGTAGCTGAACCCGTTTTAGCTATTGCTGAAAATCCAGGCGATGCCTATCGCTTTACAACCAAAGGCAATTTAATCGCTGTCATGACCAATGGTACTGCTGTACTTGGCTTAGGCGATGTTGGTCCTTTAGCTAGTAAGCCCGTGATGGAAGGTAAAGCGGTTTTATTCAAACAATTCGCTGATATTGATGTATTTGATATTGAAATTGATGCAAAAGACCCACAAGACTTTATCTCAACCGCCAAAAGAATTGCGCCCACATTTGGTGGAATCAATCTTGAAGATATCAAAGCACCAGAGTGTTTTGAAATTGAAAGGGCTTTGATTGAGCAATTAGATATTCCTGTTTTCCATGATGACCAACACGGTACCTCAATTGTTGTGGCTGCCGGATTACTCAATGCACTTGAATTACAAAAGAAAAACTTAGCAGATGCTAAAATTGTTTGTATCGGTGCGGGAGCAGCAGGTTTAGCCTCTATGCGATTATTAGTCGCTTTAGGAGCAGATAAAAAGAATATGCTTTTAGTCGATACCAAAGGTGTGATTCACACGGGTCGTGATGATCTTAATGATTATAAATTTGCTTTTGCTAGAAATACAGAATGCCGTACCTTAGAAGATGCTTTAGTCGGCGCTGATGTTTTCATTGGTGTAGCTAAACCTGATTTGTTAACCGCAGAGCATATTCAATCGATGGCCGCTAATCCAATTATTTTTGCGCTATCAAATCCAAATCCAGAGATTTATCCTGATGTTGCGAAAAAAGCTCGAAATGATGTGATTATTGCCACTGGTCGAAGTGATTTTCCAAATCAAGTGAATAATGTATTGTGTTTTCCATATATTTTTCGTGGAGCATTAGACGTTCGTGCAAAATGCATTAATCAAGCGATGCAAATTGCAGCAGTTGATGCCATTCGTCAATTGGTTCATGAAACAGTCCCAGATTCGGTTAAATCTTCTTATCCGAATGTGACCAATTGGGAATTTGGTCCAGAGTATATTCTGCCTAAGCCTACTGATCCTCGGTTACGCCAGCGCGTGCCTAGAGCTGTAGCTGAAGCAGCAATTGCAACAGGAGTGAACCGTCGGTCATAATGACCGAACGGTTTGAGTGACATAACCACTTTATCTAAGGGGTTCAACTTGATTTTTCAACGCATTAAACAATCTTCCAAATTAGGCTGGTTTATTTGTGCATTAGGCGCAATTTTTTATGCCTATGAATATTTACTCCGTATCGCACCGAGTGCCATGGAGGATGCATTAAGATTACACTTTAACTTAACTGCAACAGGTTTTGGTTTTTTATCTGCCGTCTATTATTATGCATATGTTCCGATGCAGCTACCGGTCGGGATTTTAATGGACCGATATGGACCCAGACGATTATTAACCTTTGGATGCATGTTATGCGTTATTGGTACTTTTTTATTTACTAATACCCATTACAGTACCGTTTCAGCAGCGGGTCGTTTCTTTGTGGGTATGGGCTCTGCTTTTGCTTTCGTTGGCGTATTAAAATTAGCGACCATGTGGTTGCCAGAAAATAAATTGGCAATGGTAGCTGGGATGACATCAGCACTAGGCACCATTGGTGCGATGGTGGGTGATAATCTTATCACTGCGACAGTCAGTCACGTAGGCTGGCAACCATCTATGAACTGGAGTGCTGTATTTGGTGTGATTTTAGCCGTCATTTTATGGTTTGGGATTTTTGATCACCCTAAACATGTTTTCAATGGCCCAGAATCTGAAAATATGAGTAAAAAACTCAAAGATTTGGCGATTATCATTCGCAATAAACAAATCTGGATTAATGGTTTTTATGGCTGTATGGTGTATTTACCCACAACAGTTTTTGCCGAATTATGGGGCATTCCATATTTACGACATGCACATCATTTAAGTGATGCGCAAGCAGCTTTTGCCAATTCTTTATTGTTCTTTGGCTTTATGGTGGGAGCACCAACGATGGGGGCGATATCTGATAAGATTCGTCGTCGCAAGCCTACTATGATTATTGGTGCAACTGGCGCGGCTATTATGATGAGTGTCATTTTATACATGCCTGACTTACCTTCTAAAACATTAAATCTTTGCATTTTTGTTTTAGGTTTATTCTATAGTGCTCAAACTATTGTTTTTGTGGTGGGGCGTGAGTTAAGTCCTGCACCTGCAGCAGGTACAGCGATTGCTTTAACTAATATGATAGTGATGATTGGCGCAATGGTTTTACAACCGCTCGTTGGCCGCTTATTGGATATGAGTTTAAAATATCATCATTCTATGGATGTGCCTGCTGGTGTGGCATTGAATAAAGTGCATTGGTTATACTCTGCAGCGGATTATCGTCTAGCGATGACGATTATTCCAATCGGTATTGTATGTGCCATTATTTCAACTTTCTTTATTCGAGAAACCTATGCTAAAGCGTGCGCATAATTTCGCATCACAATATGGTTTGATCTATGGTTTAGTGATTTGTACCATTGCAGCATTCTTTTATTGTTATGAGTTTGTTTTAAGAATTGTCCCTGGTATTCTCCAGGGAGAATTAAGTATTCGATTTGGCCATATTAGTGCAGCGATGTTTGGACAAATTGCCGCATTATATTATTTTGCATACTCACCCATGCAGTTGCCTGTGGGGATGCTAATGGATAGATTTGGTCCCAGACGATTGCTTACCATTGCTTGTGCATGTTGTTGTTTTGGTTCTTACTTATTCTCTTTTAGTACTTCCTTGTCCTTGATCGGACTGGGTCGTTTTCTAGTCGGTTTTGGTTCATCTTTTGCTTTCGTAGGTGTTTTAACTTTATCAACCATGTGGTTGCCAAAAGAGTTATTCTCTTTATTTGCCGGCTTAATGACAACTCTTGGGATGTTGGGTAATGTTTATGCTGAATTGAAGATTACTCATATGGTTTCACAAGTGGGAATCGATTCTGTCTTATGGGGTTCGGTGATGATTGGTTGTATTTTAACCTTCATTATTTTTATCTTTGTTCGCAATAATCAAGATTATATGCAAAAGCATGAAACTTCTTTCAAATCCTTTCTAAAGGAAGTGTTTGCAGTTTGTAGTTCCATGAAAGTGTGGTTAGTGGGTGTCATTGGTGCCTGCCTTTATACCTCACTTTCTGTCTTTGGTGAGTTATGGGGGCAAACTTATCTTGAACAAGCCCATCATCTAACTAAAATACAATCTGCACATACGATGTCGATGCTTTTTATTGGTTGGGCAATTGGTGCACCGCTAACAGGCTTTATTTCTGATAAAATGGCTAATCGTATCATGCCTTTGATTATTGGTGCTGTGGGTGGTTTAGTCACGATTTATTCAGTTTTATACGTGCAAAATCTTCCTTATTGGGTATTAAATACTTTAATTCTTTTTTATGGCATTTTCTGCTCAACTGAAATCATCGTCTTTATGATGGCTAAAGAAGTCAGTGGCGCAAGAATATCGGGTACTGTCTTTGCTGTGACCAATATGATAGTGACTTTGTTTGGTGCCATTTTACAACCTTTAGTGGGTTGGATACTCGATATCTTTGGTCATCGTGTATTAATTGATGGTCATTATTTCTACCAAGTCGCTGATTATCAAAAAGCCCTAGCAGTTTTACCATTATCTTTGGTTTTTGTGGTGCTGATTTGTTTTGTTATAAAAAAATCCAAGCGTTCTTTATTAGTATAATTGTGTTATAATTGAACAGTCATTATTGATTCTAAGAGAAGAGATTGAGCCTAACTTTAGTTGATAATCCTGGTGGTGGTGACTGCGGTGCTTACGCCTTCGCACTGGGACTATTTGATTTAGCTCATCGACATGGGCGTCGAGACCTCCTTATCACTTGGAAAACATTAGACCCTGGCATCAGTTCACAACTTGATAATTCCTCAGCTCATCCCAGTAATCTTAAACCTTTCATGGAATCAATCAGAAGAATTCTTTTTAATGATTTTTTATCGACTCAACCGCGCTCGGATAGAAGACTTCCCAGTACTTTTTATATCAGAGCAGGTTTTAATTCTTTGATATTTGATGAATTTTCTCATCTTTGTACCTGGTATTATTTGCAAAGCAAATTTCCATCTTGGGATTTACCTCTTGAGTATCAAACGAATGCAATGAATTCGATATATTTGTATTATTATGGTTATGCAAAAAAAAAACAAAATTGAAACTCTTGTGGATCAATTAGTCCAGCTAGCTATTAGTGAAGATATTATACAATCGGCTAATTCGCCTGTTGTTTCAATACGGATGATGGATAATAAGCGTTGGAATCAGTTAGTTTATGCTGCGCTAATAAAACATCCCGCTTTATTTAGAGAATTCTACCAAAATATTTATAATCGTAATGGTATATGGTTAACAGATTCTTCCTTAAAATCATTGGCTGAGTTGTTTAAAGTCGAGATTCGTTTTGAAACGATAGGTCTTAGCCAAAATTCCCAATTAACGCCGTTTATATATTTAAAAAATTGTGGAAACTGGCATTGGCAGACATATCTTTATAAAACAGGATTTTCATATCCTTCTTCAACAACGAATGAATGGATATTATGTCGTTCTGAATTGGATTTTCGTTTCACAGAGAACCATCGTAAGGAATTTCATCTTAATAAATCCATATTATCAACTGACTTTAGTGAGGATATAACTTCTTTATCTCATTGGGAAGTTTTATATCATGAATTATTAATTTTGATTTCACAAATGCCGAAAGAAACTGATTTTAAACCCCAAATGAATCAACTTAATTCGCCTCCAAAACAAATTTTAGAAAAAATAAAAGATATCGATTTTTTTAGGTATTTTTATAATTATTTACTTGAAAAATCCAACTTTTATAAACTCCCTCCGGAACACCATCGTTTAGATTTAGAAATAGCTAGTTTAAGAGTGAGAATTTGCTTAAAGCCTTCGATGGCTGAGGGCTATCAACGTTTACTGGAAGAAGTGACTGACCGTAAATTGCACTATCTTGCTGAATTAGAACGAACTCAGGTTGATGATTTTATTCAGAAATTAGATATAACCGTCACAAAGCTACCAAAATTTCAAAGCCCTGTTTGGAATTTTTTTACAACTTCAGATTCGCAATATTTTTTTAAAAGTACCACGTCTTTAGGGACTTCATCTCCAATAGACGATTCATCTGTTCCGACTCAATATCGCTTTTTGGGTGGAATGTTTGGGGTGTTTATCGGAGCAGGTATCTCTTTGGGATGTAAAGCGGTGATTAGTGCTCTTGCAAGTGCGCTAATGTTAACAAACCCGCCAGTGATTATCGTTCTAATGTTTTTAACTGCATTGACTGGTTTTTTAATTGGCTATTATGGGTTTGATCAAAAACCTTCTCTGGGGCCAAAATAAGCTAAAACCTCTGTTACAGCTTGTCTTTTATTACCCTTAGAAGAAATTGTTCTGGGTACCTTAAATTGATGAATTACTTGAGCTTTTTCGTAATGCTTTCGAATAAATGGGGTATCATGATTAGAAATTAAGACATGCACACCTTTTTTTGTAGCTTCAATGGCTAAATCTACTAAATGAATCTGGTCTGAGTCCTTAAAGGCTTGATTGGTATATGAAGTAAAACTTGCGGTTTTTGATAGAGGATAATAGGGCGGGTCACAATAAATGACATCGCCTACTTTTGCTTTTTGAAAAGTATCCTGATAACTTGAATGAATAAATTCAGCTTTTTGTGCGCGTTTTGCAAATGTTAGCATCTCGTTTCTTGGAAAATAAGGTGATTGATACGAACCAAATGGTACGTTATAAATGCCTTTGAGATTAAAACGACATAATCCATTAAAACCATGACGATTCAAATATAAAAATAAAGCCGCTTTAAGTCGTAAATCCTGACTTTCGTTAAATAGAGTTCTTAGCTCGTAATATCTTTGCTTTTGATTATTTTCTGGAACAAATAAGCTTTGGCAATATTCAATAAAATCATCACCTTCTGTTTGTAAGAATTGGTATAAATGAACGAGATAAGGATTGTGTTCGCCTAGTATATTTTCTTCAAATTCAGTATTGAGAAATATTGCCCCAGAGCCTGCAAACGGTTCAATCAGTCTTTTTCCTTCTGGAAAATGCTGAATAATATGATTTAAGCATCTGAATTTATTACCTGCCCATTTTAAAAATGGGCGATGATGTTTTTTTTTATTGAGCATAAGGGATCATCATGCAAAAAATTGCTGATATTAATAAAAAAGATAAGACCCATTTCTGACCCGGCAATATAATATCAGTGGACTTACTTTGTTTTCTAAATTTCCAGCTCATGAGAACGGGGATAAATAACAATAAAATGATGCAAAATGAACCTGCATAGTTTAAAGCGCTTAAATAGATTCCAGGATTCACAATCACTAAAGCCAAAGGCGGCAGAAAGGTCATGGCTAAAACAGTTTTACCTTGAAGTCCTGATTTCTTCATTTTAAAGCCATCGGCTAAGAAATCATATAGGCCAAGAGATACACTTAAAAAAGCGGTGAGCATACAAATACAACTAAAAAAATCAAATAATCCAAGAATGGATTCGCTGCTTGTTTTTTCCAATAAGGCCTTACCGACGCCACTGGTGGCGTGAGCGCTTGACACTAAAGCATTTAATGCATCTTGTCCGACAGAGCCCATGATGACTAAATTCCAAATCAGATAACAAACCAATGGAGTCAAAGAACCCCAGAAAATAATTTTTTTCAAGGCCGCAATATCATTACGCCAATAATCACGAAGACTTGGCACAATCGATGCAAATCCAAATGATGTAATTAATATAGATAAATTAGGTAACAGGCCTTTCAAGGTTCCTGAATTTAAATGTAAAAACTTTACAAAGGGTGCGACAATTAAAACGAGGATTAAATAAGTACCTAATTTGCCAAACATGAGTACGCGATTCACATAATCAACCCAGTATATTCCTTTATAAATGATAAAAGAAAATGTTAGCGTATAAATCGCAGAGACCATACTTAAAGGCAATTGGATATCAAATTGCTGAAGGGCATTGTTTAAAACGTCTGTGCCACCCGAAATATAAGCACCAACTAAGCTGTATAATAAGGCTAAATAAAATAGCCAAACCACCATTTCACCTGGTTTCCCTAAGTAGTGTCTGGCCAGTGATATCATATTACTACCTTGTGGTAGCGGTTGCAGTACTTCTAAAATTAAAAAAGCACCTGCGGTCATGATAAACCAGCAAAAAATAAAGGCTAGCACTGAGTAATAAAAGCCGCCTGCTGCCGTTGCAACCGGAAGAGCTAACATACCACCACCAATAGAGGTGCCGATAATTAAAAGAATACTGCCAAAGAATTTACCAATAGTCATGATGCCACTATAAAAAGTATTTGATATTTTTTTGATTATAGAGGTTAAGTGAATTTCTGTATAAATGCAAGGATAAGCATGATTGAAGCCATGGAAATTAAAAAAATGAGGCTTAAAGAAAAATTAAGTCAAGCCAGGATAATAGATGTTACTTCATCGACCTATCAAAAAATGGGAAAGAGGGGAAGTGCATCCTAAATGAGAAAATCTCAAATTACTTCGTTTAGCCTATGACCATGGAATTCAATATATATTTTATCCTAAAAAAATTATTATGCCTTTGCGTCAGATATTGATTCTCTAAAGAATTTAGTTTACAGAGCATATGCCATAAACTATTTTACCTTAGGACAAGTTTAAAATTTAAATAGAGTAATATCGGGTTTTAAATTATCCATGCCCTATGGTTTTTTGACTTGTTGAAAGAAGTATCTATACTCAAATTAGAATGACGATAAAGGGTGAGTCAGATGAAAATACTTTTTCAATTGATGTTGTTGAGCTTATTGCTGGTCTCTTGCCAAACTTTTGCCAAAGGTGCTGAGGATGAGTTTTTTGATTCATTGGATGTTGTACGAGGGCCTGGTTATGGTTTTGATGATAGAGGCTATGAAAATGACTCTGATGAAGAACCTGATAGGCTTTTGCAAGAGTCGCATGAATAAACTGGAGTTTATTTCATCGACAGATCGATATTTTTAATCGATTCATCCGGATGCATAGTCCATTGCACCTCAATTCTTCGATTATAGGCACTGCC
Organism: Legionellales bacterium; assembly: GCA_003489505.1. GTDB lineage: Bacteria > Pseudomonadota > Gammaproteobacteria > Legionellales > Legionellaceae > UBA2653. The sequence continues at coordinate 13,620 of DNMA01000100.1, forward strand.
TCGTGTGGTATTATTATCACCTATAGCAAAACGTGTTCCAAAACCCTGAGCATTTAAGTTATCCGCAGGAATGCCGTTAGCCCAAAAATAGGTGAGCATGGCTTCGGATTGAGCTTGGGTTAATTTATTATTATATTCTCTGGTTCCAACATTATCTGCAAAAGCAGCTACATGAACTGTTGTACAAGGCGATAAATAAATCAAACTCACTAAGTTGTTAAGGCCTGCATATTGTCTTTCATCTAACTTTGAGGAATCAATTTCAAAATATTGGTCAACTGGGACAATGACCGTCATGATGTCACGATATTGAATAAACTCCATATTATATCTAGATAATTGCCGAATAAGATAATTTCTGTCATTTCTACGAAAAAAAAGGATGCGTGAGGAGTGGTCATCAAAAAAGTATTTAATCGGTGGTGTTTGGCGATGCTTAAATTGTTTTGTTTGGTTACAAAAAGGCTCTTGTTCGCGACTGAAGCGGTAATTGGTTTGGCGAGCAGCGCATGCGGTTAACAATAAACCCATAGAACATAAGGTCATAAGCTGAATGGTTTTGGCCGAAAAATATTGCATACGAAAATGTCCATTTTTAAAATTAAATGACAGCACCAAAGTTTTATTATTCAGGATAAACGTCAAATATTCAAGGATCTAAAAATTTAAGGTTTGTCCTTTTTGAATATTTAATTTTTGTCTAAGGCCGCTTGAAAGCTCTAAAACATACTGGGTTTGCAGGAAAGGGGGAGGGCTATAACTTGGGCATTGTTTGGTTTTGCAAATGGGAACATTATCGAGAAAAAATACTACTTTTTTTTGTTGATCTAACCATAAGATATCCAGTGGTATCAAAGTATTTTTCATCCATATCGAGTGGGGTGCAAGATCAGAATAAATAAAAAGCATGCCTCGATTTTCTGCTAATTCTTTTCGAAACATCAAACCATAGATTCGCTCTCTTTGAGTTTTGGCAATTTCCACAATGAGCTGGTGCTCTTGGTCGATTTGGATCAGGGTATGGGGGCGATAAAGGGATATCCCCAAAACGCCTAAAACTAAAATGAGTGTAGGTATGACTTTGATTTTTCTATCCATGATGTCTCCAAAGTTTTTTCAATGTGGATGCCTTTAATGGTTTGACTTGATAAGAAGTTCTTGAGGTAAGCTTCCAAAGGGATATCGATGACTTGATGTTCGATAGATGAGGCATTTCTAAAATATAAAATATCATTTTTCCAAATGGCAAAGCCTAAATGTGAAATATCAAGACGTGTGCCAATTTGCTTTTCCAAATTCCAGTTGGGACGAACAATTTCAATGATACTGCCTTGAGGAATTTGTTTTAAGATTTCTTGACGCATCTTTTGGTTTTCATCAAACAATTGTTCAAAAGGTAAATATTGAAGTTGAGAGTTTTGATTTTTAAGCGATTCAAAGCCTAGTTTTTGGAGTTTAGCAAGTTGTTGCGCTTTATGCGTTGTGGAACCTTCTTTTAGATAAATAACAATGGGTTTAAGATGTTTATACCAATTTCTTTTATTGATATAGGTGGTTTCCGTTACGGCAATTGGTTTTCCTTGCCTGGTGATCTCAGGTGTGATGTTTTTCACATAGGATTTATCTTGATTCGATTGATTCCAATCGATATGGGTAAAATGATTACGAGTTAAAAAATTGGGTTGACCATCTTGGTAGCGAATTTCATTAATATGCTTTTTAAAACTTTCTAAATCACTGGCATGGGCAAGCGCTAAAACAGTATCCACAAATGTTTCACAGTCAAAGACATCTGTGCGATAAAGTGGTCTTTGATTGAATTCATCGTTTGCTCCTTCACCAAGAGGGAACAGAATATAAGGCCGATTGATAAACGCATCACTCATTGATTTAATTCTTTCACCTATAGTTTTTGAGCCATTTTGCTTTTGTTTCAAAATGATGGCTTGAATTTCAGCATCATAGATTTTGGTGTTGTCATTTGTAAAACCATGGCATAATGGCATAAAAGTAAATATATGGATTAGAATAAAAATTTTTCTGATACTCATGGTTTCATCTAAAAAAGGATGTCTCAATGCTTAATATTATCTGGTTATCGATGATGTTTCTAGCGGTAATTTGTGG
>DNMA01000100.1:16047-16354 GCA_003489505.1 Legionellales bacterium
TGTTTCTAGCGGTAATTTGTGGCTTGATAACAGGACGTCTTGATCAAGTTGTCACAGCCGTCACACAGTCTGCCCGAGTTGGTTTTGATTTGGCTTTGGGGCTTGCTGCTGTCATGACATTGTGGTTGGGCATCATGAGAATTGCCTCTGATTCGGGCTTGGTGAAACAAATTTCAAATTTACTTCGTCCTTTACTTGTTAAAATCTTTCCTGATGTTCCCAGTGATCATCCCGCGATGGGTGCTATGGTGATGAGTATTAGTGCCAATTTGTTTGGTTTAGGCAATGCTGCGACACCTTTTGGTTT
>DNMA01000113.1 GCA_003489505.1 Legionellales bacterium
TATTGTTTTTGTCTCTTTGAATATCAAATAATCCTTGAGTGAGGCATTCAACAGCTGCTGCAAAAGGGCTGAATAAAACCGCCTTGTCATGAAGCGCTTGGATACATAAAGCCAATAATTTGATAATGGTGATACCCGAGCCATCATCGGTGCATGAAGCCCAGTCAGGTTGAATTAATCGTTGAATACATCGAAGAGCTGTCTTTGTTTTAAATATTTTATCTTTTAAGTCCTCTTGGTTTTCAACATGTTGTAAATCTTTTTCAAACTGTTTGATGTTTTCTGCAAGGATGGATTTTAAATTCTCTAATCTCTCTTCGATATCCATCGGTGATCGCCCATAACGTTTTAAAAGTCTTAAAGCACTTTTGGAGGTGCTTTCATGTACGCTTTTGGTGTGGGTATTTTGGGCATTTTGAGAATGATTTAGTAATTGCGAACAAAATTTTATTAAATCTCTGTTCATCGAATTGACATCTAAATGGGTTTGATGGTCTTGAGTAATTTTTAAAAATTGTCTTAAATTAATTGCACTGATAAAGTTCGATCTGATTTGTAAAAATAGGTCTATTACGCGAGGATCATTAAACATGATGTCTTTTAAAGAAGTAATTTCTTCAAATAACTGCTCATTAAGTATACCTAGTTTATTTGCAAGATAAAAAAACTTAGCCAGAGGTGTCCATATTGCTTGTTGTGATAAGAGATTGGCTCGCAAATACGCATAATCAAAAGCATGGAATTGCTGATATCTTAATAAATTAAATAATAACATATCAGATGCATTTGTTCTTAAAAACACCAATATCTCTTGAGGGGTAAAGGCCGGATTTAATTCGTATAATAAATGCATTAAGACTATTTGTTTTTTGAACTGATAAATATTAGAATCTTTTTGAACAAATTCATGAATAATCTCTAATGAAAAGACTCCATTTTTAATTAATACATCAAAGATATCTTTAAAATTATCCGCTCTTAAATGTTGATGAATTTGGTTAAGGACCGTCAAAAGTTGAATGTCTTGAAGTTCAAATTGAGCGTAGAGAATTTCAAAATATTCTAGGATTTGAGAAGTAGCTCTTGAGTGTTTGATCATATCAAATAATAACTGAATCACTTCAGCGTTAAATACAAGGCCCTTTTGCTGGAGATGAGCTTGATATTTTAACAAGGCCTGAAAAAAAATCTTTGCCTGTCGAAATGTTAGAAAAACTGTCACTGAATATTTGTCGAGTTTTCCATGTTGATACAAAAAACCTAGAAAATCTAAAGTAGATTCAAGGCTTTTTTGGCCTAAGAGGATATTGCAAACCTCTGGTGATAATAATTGATGATGGCTTAAAAAAGTTAGAATGTCTTTGATTTTTTGCGAATCATGACGTTGTTGGATTTCTCTGATTTTGCTTAAAACTTCATTTTTATTAAAATTTACGTTTTGGGTTAAAAATAAATACCAATCTATCGTTTCAGCAGGCTGATTCGCTTCATGAAGCATGAGAATTAACTCATAAAGTTCAGGAATCTTAAGTTCTTTAATCAATTCAATATGATGTGAGCAGATGGCAATGATGTTGTTTAACTGATGAGGATTGCGCATTAATTTTTTTAAATCATTGGATGAAAAAAGAATAATTTTATCAGGAGTTAAAAAATGAAAAAGCATCATGGCTGATAAAGGAGACGGTGACTCCATAACAGCACTTAAGAATTTTGTGATTTCAGGCTTTTTGAAATCAATAGATGAATGAGTGAGTTGTTCAAGTAATATTTCGATTTCTTGAGCTTGTACAATGTTAGTTATCTCTTTTGGTGAAATTTGATTGAGTAAAGGCATGATATTGGGTTTTTTATCAAGAGCTGAAATCAGTTTTTCTAGATTTATTTTTTGGGAAAGATTGATAAGCATCAAATAAGAATAAAAATTATTTTTATCACCTTGAGCATCTTGTATTCGTTGTCTTAATAAAGGGTGTACTTGGGAGAAATCAATTTGATATTCTGAAAAGATATCAAGAGTTTCTTCATTTAATACCGCATGCCCTTCTAGAAAAGTTAGTAAACTTGCTAAATCGCAATTGAATAATTTGTTGAAATTTCTAATCACTTGACCAGGCTTTAAATGCTGGGTAATTTGAAGCAAAGTTTGAGGATGTTGACATTGCGATAATCCAATGGCATTTTCTTCAAGAGAACCAATGCATTGGGGGTAAAGCAACTCTTTTTGTAATAACGCATTGATGATTTGACGAATGCCCCGAGCGTGTTCTGAGCTCATGGCTTGTATGCTTTGTTGTACCGCTGGAATCCAAGCTAATTGGGTAAAATGCCCAAATTTTGATACAAGTTTTCCCAAAAATTTCTCGTCCTGGCAAATTTGTTTATATTCTTCAAAGTTTAAGAATTTAAATTTTCCAAACAGATATAATTGCCCAAATAATGATGCAGCATCAAAAGGTGAAGTTGAACTCAGGATGATAGGAAAAGCTTGCCGAAACTCAGAACAATTAAAATCGACTTTAAAGTTAGCAAGAAATGTAAAAATGATAGAAATTTCTTGATGATTGGACTGTTTGAGGATGTCGCGGAAAAATGATTGTTTTTGATCTGCTGTGACCAGATGGTATTTATCCAGTATTTTAATAAAACCATCCGTTTCAAATTTGCCACTCATTTGGAAAAATTTAAAATGAAAGGCTTGATCGTTTTTATCCATATAACCTGATTCAATCAAAAATTGTAATTTTTTAAAGACCCCAGAAAAATAAAATAAGTGATTTTTAAATAATTGACATATCTTTGAATTGAATAGGTGGTATTGTTGTGTAAATGTATTGAGCTCTAATAAATTCATTGGGAGGATGTTAAAGATTTCTAGAATATCTTCAAAATGACTTTGTTCAGCATGAATGTGACTCATGATTTGATTAATCACACTATAGCTACTCGAAGAAAGTAATTTTAAAATGAAGACGCCTAACTTTTCTTTGCTGAGGCTATTTTGAATTTTTTTAATGTTAGAGACCAAAAGCTTATGATTTACAGAATGAACGAGCATCTCAAAAACTTGAGTGTATTGAGCGGGTAAAGCGTATACTTTTTTAGAAATGATTAAATTCATTAATTCATAAAGGCTTAATAAATCTAAATCGCAGTGGAGCTTATCAATTAGATTTGGGGGAAGATATAACTCATGTGTTTCAAAAAGCTTGATAAGCGCTGTCATCAATAAATCAAAATAAATTTTTTGAGTTGGACTGGATGCACTATGGGTATCTAGGATTGCCATCATGGGTTCAAAATATTCATTGTGAAGGACTTGTTTTTCCAATAAATCCAGCAATAGTTCAGTAATCGCTTGATGGTTTTTAAATCTAGAGATTCTACAAATAAGCTGATTAAAAAACTTTGCAGACAAGAAATTTAAATCTTGCTGGCTTAGCATTTTTAAACTTTGACCGAAATCATGGGGCAATCTTTTATTTAATAGGACTGAGACAGTTTCTTCATCAACGGGTGAGACTCCTCTTAATTCAGCAAGGCATTGCATATAATGTGATTGAGTCAGAGGCGCTAAGGTTAAGGGGGCGCCTTCTAGTAATCTCAAGCTACACCATTCTATTTGATGAGAGAAGTTTTTAAAATGCTCACGCCATTCAAGCGGTAAGCTGGCAATCGTTTCAGGGATTAAATGAAGAGTTGTCTCATGAATCGCTTGTTGATTTTCATAAAAAGCAAAATGATGCATGAACTCTTCTGCAGGTTGATGACTAAAAATCAGCTGACATATCTGATAAATGGAAAAAGGTTTGTCATAATGAAAAACAAAACCAATATGCTCTTGCAATTGATGTTCTTCTATAAGTTTGAACGTTTTTATCCTATCAGACCACCAAAATTCATGGTGAGTAGACAAATCAAATTCAGGATTTTGAAGCGCTTTTTCTTTGATGGCTTGTAAAAAACTTTCTAGGGTATCTAATTTTAGGCTCAACAATAAATGCAGGTTTTGTAAACTGATATGATTTTTAGAATTCCAGATATCGGCTTCTAAAATTTTTTGAAAATGTGTGTGATATTGGGGGGATAAACATTCAAAAAGTAAGTCTTGTTTTGAGACATCTACTGCTTGTATCAGTTGAATATGGGGGTGATGGGTGATGATGTCTAAAATGATTTGAGCATTGTGTGGCTGAATAAAGGTTTCAAGATAATTGAAGGTATCGATTAATCTATCGGGTCTTGGATAAGCCATGGCTTGATTGAAATTTTCAAAATTTAAGATGTTCAATCGATTTAAATCAATTAAATAAAATAAAAATAGAACAATATTTCGAACTGAAAAAAGTTTTAAACAGTTGTTGTGGTCAATTAAATTTCTTTGAAAACAATAATGAAAAAGCTCTTCACGTGAATCAATCTTTTGATCATTTAAAACCCTTAAAACAAATTCTTTATTCTGAAGCATGATAAGCAAAGGTGTTTTTTTGATCATTTGAATAAAGCTATCGAGCTGATAGGGATGCGAGTGATTGAGAAGGCCTTTAAATGTCTCAGCAGATAGATTTTGAGCTTGGCTTAAGCTTCGATAAGCTTGATAAAAAGAGCTCTGAGAGAATAGTTTCAAATAAGGGATTTGTTCAATATCATCGTCATTGAGTATGATTAAAAACTGTGAAATAGTTTCAGAACTTAAGTTGTGACATAGGTATGAGATGGACTGTCTTAGTTCTTGACGAATAGCTTGATTATTTAAATCCATTTTAGCTTGAAAAATAAGTCCTTGAAAAAGTTCAATTTGTTGTTCACCTAGGCTCATAAACGTTCATTTTTAAATAATTCGATAGCCGGGCATTATATAAGAAATAAATAAAAATGGGTGAATTGAAACGTTTAAATTTCAAAAGCTTTTTTGATATTAACAGGCTGTTTATTATCAAAAGGAATCAATATTCTTAAAAAGCCAGATGTTGCATAATTGCCCCAATGATTGGAATTGGTATCTTTTGCTAACCAGAACTGTAATGAATATTTTCCAAAATCATAGCCAATGATGCCGCCTACAGCAAATTGTGACCATGGCTCTTTTTTAGTTGTGTCCCAGGAACCGAATCCAATCGGCCCAATGGATAGTTTATTAAATAAACGTACATAGGTTAAATCGAGGTTTAAATAATTAGGTAGGCTGGGTTTGAAAGGCGAGCGACTTGCCTCTGGTACACCATAGAGAAAATGTACGGTACCTTGAGAGTCTTCATCAAAATAAGTTAAAGATGCGCGTTCATTAAAGACCCAGGCATCTGTTGCTAGTCCTTGGGTATTCATTGGCGCATAGATTGCAAATAAGTTTGAAAATCCAATATTTGGAGTCAGAAGCCATGCAAGACCTGCAATCACATCTGGATTATAAATATTGCCAACCCAGGCATGTTTGCCATTGTTACGGTAAAAAGCTTGCGGTATACAGGCAGCCATAATTGGTGTTGCCTTTAAAATTTTAAACTCTGGAACATAGGTTAATGTGGATATATTAAATGCGACATTGGTACTGGGTTTATCACTTGTTGATGGAATAGAAATAAAAGCAGGCATGGTCGAGAAATACTTACCACTTGGAAAAGGCTTTCCATAAGGAATACCTACAGATATTCCAGGTGCAGTTACTGGTCTTGAGTATGCTAAAGAAGAAAGTAGCAGGTATAAAAATAATATTTTTTTCGATACTAAGCCTTTGAATTCACTGCTAAAAGAAAAATCATATAGGATTTAATTTGAGATTTCTAGACCTTTGATTGTTCAATCGTGTCCTTAAGTTGGTAAATGAGGCTATGAGCTTGTTTTGGTGATAAGTCATCGGGTTCTATTTTTTTGAGTTGTTGTAATAGCTTTTCTACCGGTTTGGGTAAAGATGGTTTTTTTTCAATGTATTTTACGGGAGCTTGATGGTGAAGCTCTTGAAGTTTTTGTTGGGCCTGATGGAGTACATCGCTTGGAAAACCCGCGCGTGATGCCACCTCAATGCCATAGCTTTCAGTAATTGCGCCTTCTTTGATTTGATAGAGGAAGATGACCTCTTGTCCTTGGGTAATCACTTCCATATGCATGTTTTTAATCATACTAAAAGTATCAGCCAGCTCGGTTAACTCAAAATAATGGGTTGAAAATAAGGTATAACAACGGATTCGGGTGGCGAGATAAATCGCGCAGGCATGGGCAATGGCAATTCCATCATGGGTGCTGGTACCGCGGCCAATTTCATCAATTAATACCAAACTCTTAGGTGTTGCATGTTTGAGGATGTGCGCCATCTCTGTCATTTCAACCATAAAAGTTGATTGTCCTTTTGCAAGCTGGTCATTGGCCCCAATTCGAGTAAAGATTTTATCAATGGGTCCAATTTTTGCCGATTGCGCAGGAACAAAAGACCCCATATAAGCCATGATAACGATTAAGGCATTTTGTCGCATGAAGGTGGATTTTCCACCCATATTCGGTCCTGTGATTAACCAAAGATAATCTTGATGCTCCGAGAGTGTTAAATGATTCGGCATAAATTGATGGGGGGTCAATGCAGAAACAATAGGGTGTTTACCTGCTACGATTTCTAATTTATTTTCATCACTCAGTTCAGGCCTTATCCATTGAAATTGACAAGCTCTTTCAGCGAGGGTACTGAGTACATCCAATTGGGCAATTGCTTGTGAAATCAGTCTTAATTGGGGGATGTATTGACCAATTAACACTAATAACTCATCAAATAACTCTTTTTCTTTAGCGAGTGCTTTGGCTTCTGCTGACAATAATTGCGCTTCAAAGGCACTGAGTTCTTCCGTTACAAAGCGCTCAATATTTTTAAGAGTTTGTTTTCGATGAAACTGAGGGGGCAGGCTTTGAGATTGATTGCGACTGGCCTCAAAATAATAACCTTGAATTTTATTATATCCTAGACGAAGTGACGCAATACCTGATTGCTCTTGAGCATTTTTCTCAATGCGCATTAAATGTTCATGGGCATGATCTCTGATACTTCTTAATTCATCTAATTCTTGATGATAACCTTGAGCGATAACACCACCATCCCTTAGCCAGACTGGTGGCTCTTCTTCAATGGCATTTTGCAATAAATGACATAATTCAGGTATAGGTTTTAAATCTTTTAAAATGTCTTGTAAGAGCGCAGGTGGTGCATTCAAAAATTGTTGATGAATGGCAGGCAAAAGCATTAAGGTCTTTTTGAGCTGAACCAATTCTCTGGGTTTGGTATTCTTAAGCGCAATCCGTGTAGCAATGCGTTCAATATCAAAAATTTCTTTGAAATGTTCACGAATATTTGAATAGCCATTTAAAAGAAAATATTCAAGGGCATCAAAACGTGCTTCAATGGATGCTTGGTGCGTCAGCGGTTTTATTAACCAACGTTTCAGCAGGCGACTACCTAAAACAGTTTGTGTGTTGTCCAATAGTTCAATGAGCGTAAATTGTGTATCACCTTGCTGGTTTTTCAGTAACTCTAAATGAATTTGGGTGTAGCTATCCATTTGTAAAAAAGCTTGACTATCTTGGATTTGAAAATCAATGATTTGCGGCGGATTTTTTTTATAGGTTTCTTGTAAGTATTGACATAATCCACCAAGAATATCTGCAAAAGCATGAGATAAATTTTTTGAATGGAATGGCGCTTGAATGAATTGTTTTGCAAAATAATCTCTGGGTTTTTTGGTGCATACTAGATTTTGTAAACAGGGACGATGTATTAGTTCTGAATGTTCAAACAGAACTTCTTGAGCTTGTAATTTTAAAAGCTCAGATTCTAAATCTTCTAAATATTGAAAGGCTATTGCATAGCTTTTGCCATTGGTGACTTCAAACCAAGCTAGTATGTATTGTTGTTCATCCAACAAGATGGCAGCAAGAATCTGGTCTTGTCTGGCATCTAATAAATTTTCATCGGTAATGGTGCCCGGGGTAATAATTCGGGTGACCTCACGACGCATAGGGCCTTTTTGAGGGCCTGCTTCATGAATTTGTTCACAAATGGCAACCGATTCGCCTAACTTTAATAGTTTTTCTAAATAATTATCTAGGGTATGACAGGGAATTCCTGCCATAGGAATGGGCTGACCGGCTGACTGTCCACGTTGGGTCAGTGTTAAATGTAGAATTTTGGAAATGTGTTTGGCATCATCAAAAAAAAGCTCATAAAAGTCACCCATACGATACAATAAAAGCATTTCTGGGTAGTCTGCTTTGATTTGTAAATATTGTTGCATCATGGGGGTGTGAGAAACAGTCATGGCTTGAAATGATTTAGTCTAAATAGAGGATTCTAGCAAACTATGTTCCTCTTGAGAAATATTCTTTAATGCTTCTTGTAATGCTTGTGATTTAAGGAGAATTTCATTAAATTCTTCATCAGGGTCGGATAAGGCAATAATAGCACCACCTACCCCAATGACGGTTTCTTTGGGGCTGATAACCGCAGTACGAATAACAATATTTAAATCCACACAGCCATTCACTGATAAGTAACCTAGAGCACCTGAATAAATATTTCTGGACTCATTTTCCAAAGATTGAATGATTTCAACCGTTCTGATTTTAGGCGCACCTGTCATCGAGCCGCCAGGAAAAAGCGCTTGGATACTATCGATGACATCAACTTGGGGTTTGAGTTGGCCTTCAATGGTACTTACTAATTGATGCACTGTTTGATAAGACTCTACATCCATGAGTTTTGAAACCTGAACACTGCCAATTTCACAAATTTTCCCCAGATCATTTCGAAGTAAGTCGACAATCATTAAGTTTTCGGCACGATATTTGATATTGTTTTGTAGCTCATCTTTGAGTTGCTTATCTTCCTGGGGACTTTTACCTCGCGCTAAGGTACCTTTGATGGGTTTGGTTTGAATATTTCTTTTTTGATCAATTTTTAAAAAACGCTCCATCGAAGACGAAGCAATTTCTAAATCATTAAAGCGTAAATAGCCACCGTATGGAGCAGGATTGATGCGACGTAAATTTAAATAATAATCTAGACCAGGAATGCTTTGTTGATACTTCAAGCGATTCGTTAAGCAAATTTCATAACTTTCGCCGTCTCGAATGTAGTCAAGACAAGTTTGAATCTTTTCAACATAAGTTTGGGGCGATTGGGATAACTCCGCTTTTTTTAAGAAGCATTTTTGTGAAGACAAGGCAGCTTGAGGTGCTTCAAAAGAATCCATGATATTTTGAAACCATTGCAAAGTTTTATCCAGATGATTTTTATCGGTCATCGCCAGGAGATAATAATTTTTTTCCTGATGGTCATAAACTATGACGCGGTCTAAAAAAATAAATTGTGCATCAGGATGTGGTGAGTGGTGCTTGGATGGAATACCTAAAGTCTCTTGAAAAAGCTCAAAAGCAAAATAACCGACATAACCCCCTTGAAAATCAAAGGGTAAATCTTTGGCCGGAATGTGATATTGGGCTAATTGTTTTTTTAAGTAATCAAAAATACTCATGGAATATTTTTGCAGGGTTTGATGTTGATGACAGCTGATAATTTTTTCATGCATATCATAAATAATATGGTGACTTAAAGGACCATCTAAGCAACCCATGATTGAAAATCGGGAATAATTTTCAATAAGGCGACTACTATCAAGCCAAATGGCCTGCTGTTCATGACGAAGATGTTGTTGAAAATACGCCTGAGGTGTCATGTCAGCAGTAATTTTTTTAACTTCCAGATGATATCGGCAACTGAGATATTCTTCACTCAAAGTTTTAAAATTCATCAACAATTGCTGGCCATATTCACTACAAATCGATTCGGGATGATATTGTACACCCCAAATAGGTCGATGCGTATGCTTGATAGCCATGATGAGCTCATCATTTGTAAAAGCAATGGCTTTTAAACAATCAGGTAAGGGATATTGTGCTATCAATGAATGATAGCGTACGACATTAAATTCTTGAGGAATATTTAAAAAAAGCGCATCCTCTTGATGAGATATTTTAGAAATTTGCCCATGGATGGCTTTTGGGGCATGTGAAACCACACCACCAAAACTGGTGACAATTCCTTGATGACCTAAACAAATGCCAAGAATGGGAACATCAAACGTTTGGAGGAGTTCTTCACAAATACCAAAATCTTTAGGATTCGAAGGATGACCAGGTCCAGGTGAAATAATAATATTATCAAAAGATAGTTTTTTGATTTCATCAAGGCTTAAACTATCATTTTGAATGACAATCGGTTCTACTTGATTAATTCGAGCAACCTCTTGATAGAGGTTGTAAGTAAAAGAATCATAATTGTCGATAATAAGAGTTTTCATTTTTCTCCATGAAGACTCAGCATCAAATCATGGAGAAATTTTATCATAAACCGCCTGGCTTGGAAGAATTTATTTTTAAGATGTTACAATATCGTGACTGAGCATTCTGCGATAAGCCCTAAAATAAGAAATGGGTGGCAAAGATAGTAACTCAATTAATTTTTCCATATAGATACAAGCGTATCTTTCTGCCTGGAAGGCAAAGAAAGTTTCTTCAGCACCGGCTCTAAAAATTTTACCCCAGCGATGATTAAAGTATTTATCTTGTTCAATAATTAAATGGCTTAAGCTGTGATCAATTTTTTGGAGCTCATCTTGAATACTTTGAAGTTTTGGGTCGTGGGCTTCTTTTTTATTTTTTTCATTAGTAATTTTCCAAGCATACTGAATTTCTAAATCTTGTTTTTTTTTCATTAATTCAATGATCTCAAATTCAATTGGTTGGGCTTTTTGTTGGCGTTTGATTTCATCACCGAGTTCTTCGACGACTAAAGCAGTTCGCCAATTACAGTCTTTTTTTAAACGAACAATATCTCCATAAATATGATCACCGATATAGAGGATATCATCACCTTGAATTTTTAAATATTGCGTTAATAACTTCGCATTACCACCTTGGTAAATACCTGGGATAAAAGGCCCTTCCAGATTGGACATACAGCCTGTTGCTGGATCCACTCTTAAGAAACGTAAATTATCATAAAAGAACCGTGGTTTATTCGCGAGCGTGATAATATAGGGGAAAAGGTCTTGTAGCGTTTCCCCAGGTTCTAAAAAAGGCTCAATCGTGATTTGTAATAATTTTTTGGAGTAATGGTAATCGGAGTTGGTGAGTATAAAAAATTGTTTCCCATGTTGGGTGAAGCGTCTAAGACCTTCCACAATTTCAGGAGAAATTTTAATATAGTCTTGGTGATTTTCGATGATGTGTTTTTTCATTTGACCTTGCGCATGCACTTGGTCGACGGCATTGAGTACATCCAATGCAATTTGCTTATAGTTCGGGAATAAATCTGGGTGTTTATCCTTTAAATCAATAAGCTGCCCAAAAAGAACACATAAAGATATCGAGAAAGCTGTATCCACTGCCATATAATTGGGATCATTTAAATCTACATAAGTACTACGATAAAATTTAGTTTGTTCTTGATGGTCCATGAGATGGGTGCCGTGGTGACATTTTTTAATCAAACCATAACGACTGAGTTTTAAAATATTGCCATTTTGACTATCAATGACTAAACCGCGGATAGCATCCTCGTAATTGAATTTTAAATTTTTAATGATTTCAGGATAATGATTGATTTCAAGTAAGGCTAAAAGACTATATTCAAAAACTAATTTTTCGAAATTTTCAGAGTGGTATTGCACCAGAGTGTGGTCCATATCCAAACCGATCATTTTTATTTTTTTAAGATTTAAAGTTCGATTACAAAAAATGGGGTAATTCATTGAAATCCATTCCATTGATTAAAGACCTTATATTGCCGATTGTCAGAAAAAATATCAATGGATCAAGCAAAATAATTGTTTCTCCAAATCAGCTATAATAAAACAGATAATACAGGGCTTGGTTCACAATGTTATTGGCAAGCAGGGGCTATTTGTGGCGGGTATTGTTTAGCATCGATTACCCCTTGCTGGAGTAAAGACCACACACCCATCATTAGATGAGTGTGTGATTTGATTTATAATGACTCAATCATTTCCTTGTGTTCTAAACGTTTGTTAAGAAGCTGTTTGGATTGATCAAGTTTTTCTTGTTCTTTTTGAACCACTTCCGGTGGCGCTTTATCGGTGAAAGCAGGTAAAGATAATTTCTTTTCACAGGTTTCAATTTCTTTTTCAATTTTAGAAATTTCTTTTTGCAGTCTTGCAAGCTCTGCATCTCTATCAATTAAGCCACTCATCGGAATAAAAAATTCCCATTCATCAACAATACTTGAGGCACTCATCGGTGCAGTTTGTTGATGACTGAGTACTTGAATCGATTGAATTTTTGCAAGGTTCATCAATAAATTTTGATGTTTTTCAAGATCACTGATATGCGCATGTTCAGGCACCTTAATGAGTAAAGGTATTCTTTTGCCAGGATTGACATTCATTTCGCTTCGAATGGTACGAATCGATTGAATGATATCTTGTAACCATTGCATTTCTTTTTCAGCTTGAGCATCAATTTCTTCTACATGACTGACAGGATATTTGCTCCACATGAGACATTCAGCATTATCCCCCATGAGTTTAGAGGTTTTTTTCCAAATTTCTTCAGTAATAAATGGGATAATAGGGTGTAGCAGTTTTAGAATTTGATCTAAAACGTGTAATAAAGTTTTTCTGGTTCCTCGTTTACTAGCAGCAAGCGCATTGGGATCATATAAAGTGGTTTTTGCTAATTCAAGGTACCAGTCACAATAGTTATGCCATACAAAATCATGTAAACATTGCGCTAATAAGTCAAAGCGATAATTCTCTAAATGAGAATGTGCCTCTGTGATGGTATGTTGCAACTGAGACAGAATCCATTTTTCTGAGAGACCATATTGGAAAGCACCATCATCAAGGTCTTGGATGTATTCTTCAGTATTTTGTAAAACAAAACGTGTGGCATTCCAAAGCTTGTTACAAAAATGGTGATAGCCTTCGACTCGAGCCATATCAAATTTGATGGTTCGAGATTGTGAAGCCAAAGCACAGAAAGTAAAACGAAGAGCATCAGCACCATAGGCGGGAATTCCCTCAGGGAATTGCTTTTCTGTCGCTTTGATAATGCTTTGTTTGACGGAATTGAGCATTAAATTTTTAGTGCGTTTTTCTAATAGTTCACTAAGCTCAATACCATTGATAATATCTAAAGGGTCTAAAACATTTCCTTTGGACTTAGACATCTTTTTCCCTTCATGATCACAGACTAAACCAGTGATGATAATTTTCTTGAAGGGGATGTCATTGACAAATTTCATACCAAACATGATCATTCTGGCAACCCAGAAGAAGATGATGTCAAAACCAGTAAATAATACGGTTGTGGGATAAAATTGTTTTAATTCAGGGGTTTGCTCTGGCCAGCCCAGGGTTGAGAAAGGCCATAACGCAGATGAGAACCAGGTATCTAAAACGTCTTCATCTTGTTTTAAAACAGTTGAAGCGTCTAAGTGATATTTCACTCGGACATCTTGTTCGCTTAGCCCAACATAGATATTGCCTTGGTTATCATACCAAGCAGGGATGCGATGACCCCACCATAATTGTCGGCTAATACACCAGTCTTCAATATTTTCCATCCATTGATAATAAGTCTTAGACCAGTTTTCTGGATAGAACTCAATTTTACCTGAACGCACAGCGTCAATAGCAGGCTCTGCTAAGGATTTTGTTTTGACATACCATTGATCAGTGAGTAAAGGTTCAATAATGGTATTGGATTTTTCCCCACGAGGAACGGCAAGCTTATGCGCTACTTTTTGTACTAATAAACCAGCCTCTTCTAAATCTTTAATTAGTTGTTCACGAGCTACAAATCTATCCATGCCCTGATATTTGATAGGAGCATTTTTATTAACAGTCGCTTTTTTAGTAAAAATATTTAACATTGGTAATTGATGTCTTTTTCCCACTTCATAATCATTAAAATCATGAGCGGGGGTAATTTTCACACAACCACTACCAAAAGTTTGGTCAACATACTCATCGGCAATAATGGGAATAGTTCTATCACATAAGGGCAGTTGAGCATGCTTGCCAATTAAATGTTTATAACGCTCGTCATCTGGATGGACTGCAACTGCAGAGTCGCCTAGTAAGGTTTCAGGTCTTGTGGTCGCCACCACTAAACTTTCTTCACTATCCACAATGGGATAGCGAATATGCCATAAATAGCCATCTTCTTCTTGTGATATCACTTCTAAATCTGATACTGCGGTACCTAATTTAGGGTCCCAATTCACTAAACGGTTGCCGCGGTAAATGAGTCCTTCTTCATAGAGTTGGATAAAAACGCGTAAAACAGCGGCCGATAAA
Organism: Legionellales bacterium; assembly: GCA_003489505.1. GTDB lineage: Bacteria > Pseudomonadota > Gammaproteobacteria > Legionellales > Legionellaceae > UBA2653. The sequence continues at coordinate 14,355 of DNMA01000113.1, forward strand.
CCTTCATCTAAAGTAAAACGTTCACGACTCCAGTCAACTGAAGTACCCATGCGACGCATTTGTTGTGTGATTTGTCCGCCAGAGGTTTCTTTCCATTTCCAAATATGGTCTAGAAATTCTTCTCGACTTAAGTCTTTACGGTAAATGCCTTGACGTTCTAAATGGGTTTCAACAACCAATTGAGTTGCGATTCCTGCATGGTCAGTACCGGGTTGCCACAAGGTTTTATCACCTATCATGCGATGATAACGAGTGGTAATATCAATTAAGGTATGTTGGAAACCATGCCCCATGTGAAGGGTACCGGTGACATTGGGTGGCGGGAGCATTGTACAAAATGCAGGGCCTGGGCCAAGAGGAGCGAATTTATAAAGTTGTTCCCAATCTTTAGCCCATTGGGTTTCAATGGTTTCGGGAGAATAATTTTTTTCCATGATCGTTTGACAAAAATTTTCAATGTCGCAAATATAACATTGCAAGCCAATGAATTCATCTATTTTCTTAAACTGCAGGCAAAATTTTCTTTTTTCTGGCGGAATGATGGCGAGCGGTCATCTCCACATCAATGTAGCGATCAGTAGTTGCACTGGAGGCATGGCCAGCATCATCACGTACATGTTCTCGAGGTCTGGTTTTAACATCTTCAGAGATACTGGTATGACGTAACCAGTGTACGGTGGCAGCCTCTAAATGATGCGCTTCTTCCAACTCGTTTTCTAAACGTAACTTTTGAGCCGCCAAATCAAAACATTTTTGAATTAAACGACGAATAGTAATGGTATCGGTAATCGGGCCATAGCCTTTAATTTTAGGGATAAGGTATTGGTTTTCCCCAGGACTGGGTAGTTCTGGCAAACCTAAGAAAACTCGCCAGCGTTTGATGGCATCAAGGACCATTTCGCTGACTGCAATTTGGCGTTTTTTATTGCCTTTACCAACTGTGGTAAACCACCAATTGCCATGATGGTCTTTATTAAAGTCATTCATGGTAGGAATCCAACGGTCACTGGCGGTTAATTCTGATATACGTAAATACATGCCATACATCGCATGAAGGATAAAACGGGTTCTTTCGTGTTGATTTGGATTTTTTTCAGCGAGCTGTTCAACAATCTGTAAAACAGTTTCCCATTGTAAAAGACTGAGCCGACGGATAGGGGCAGCATTTTGATTTTTTTGAATAAATTTACTTTTTTGGCGCATTAAGGCTACAGGATTGATATCAATGTGTTCATCAGCAATTAAAAAATTAAAATAAGTACTTAATATAGCAAAAATTTCTTGGATAGCGCCTTGGGATAATTGAACGCGATTTTTATTGGGTGGATACACAAAAGGGCGCCAGTCTGAATTAGGCAGTCGTTCACCATTTTTTTCTAAAAAGCGAGGTACTTTAAAAGCACCAATCCATTCAGCAGGTGGGTTTTGACAAAATTTAATATAAATTTCTAAATCTTGGCGCGCTAAGGATTTTAAAGTTTTATTTTGAATCAGCCAGCACCATTGTAGAAATCGTTCAACCTCTCGTCGATAACTATTAAAGGTACCCAGTCGACCTGCATAGCTTTTTAAGAACTCAGCACTAAAGGCATAATCTAGTTGTTGAGCTTCAGAAAGATGTTTTGGTGCTTGATGAGCATGAAGGTAGTCGGCTTGGTCAAAGATGGCAATGGTTGATTTCATAGGATTGATGATTCTTCTTATTATTTGATTTGAGTTTAGCAAATAATCTCTTTTGCGAAAATCAGTTATCAGAAAAACTTAATAATTAGACAAGCATCGTTGATAAAGATTTGATTTTGATCTGAATGTTGCGAGTTTTATCTTTTTGTTTTCTTTTGAAAAAAAATTTCAAAAGTTTAAAAAAAAGGTATTGACCAATAGCTAACTCGGTTGTATCATGCTGTCTCTGTCCTTGCGATGGGTGTAACGGGGTATAGCGCAGTCTGGTAGCGCGCCTGCTTTGGGAGCAGGATGTCGGGAGTTCGAATCTCTCTACCCCGACCAATAATGCGCCTGTAGCTCATTTGGATAGAGCATCGGCCTTCTAAGCCGAGGGTAGCAGGTTCGAGTCCTGCCAGGCGTACCAGCCTTATATATTTAGTAAATTATGGTGGGCGTAGCTCAGTTGGTAGAGCCCCGGGTTGTGATCCCGGTTGTCGTGGGTTCGAGTCCCATCGTTCACCCCAGTTTTTTTGCTAATTTTTTCTGGCAAAGCCTTTACAAGCTTTCCTGTCTCATGAATAATTGCAGCT
>DNMA01000186.1 GCA_003489505.1 Legionellales bacterium
TTAAAAGAAGAAATTCTTTTACCTTTATTTGAAAATACAGAACAACAAGGCCAAGCTCATGAAATCTGTGAAGTCATTATCCAACTTTATGAAGTCATTTTAAGTTATTCCACCGATAAGGTTCTGATTTCTCCAAGAGAGCTTCAAAGCATTGCGATGTTAAGCATTGCCAATGCTGGCGCTGAAGACCCTGTATTGCTTGCCAAACACTATGCCTACACTATAGGGCGTCAAATTGTCCCTGCAAAACACTTAAAAGCTTTTGAGGAAGCCTTTAAAGTCGAGCGTACGTTACCTGAATCCGACACCACAAAAGAATTTTTAATCACCCCATCACGTGCCCAAACTGCTCAGTATTTAAGAGACTTACTACATCTTCGCGCTTACCGTCGAACCAAAAGTGATTTGTCAGCGGCACAAAAAACCGTTGGCCTTGGGGGCTTTATTCTGGAAGGTGAGCCTGGTATTGGTAAAAGTGAATTATTAATTGAAGTACTCCATCATGAATTTGGGTTATGCAAAGGAAGTTTAGAAAGTCATCAAGACAATGTATTTTATACCCTACCGCCAAGTATATCCTTAGATGAAAGAAAAGCTTTATTATTAAAAGCCTTTCATGAGGGAGCGGTTGTCATTGTCGATGAAATGAATAGCGGCCCAATGCTTGAGTCTTTCTTAAATGCATTACTGATGGGGGCAACACCTGAAGGTAAAATTGCACAACGTCCAGGATTTACCGTACTCGCTACGCAAAACCCAAGTTCCCGAGGGGGACGTCGTGAACAAAGTGACGCCCTACTTCGTCGGATGTTAAAATTTAATTTAGAAAATTACTCTAAAGATGAAATCCAAAATATATTATTAGCTAAAGGTATCGAAAAACCATTTGCAATTGTTTTAGCCGGTATTTTTGAAGAACGACTTCGACTTGCTAAAGAACATGGCAAAAAACCTGAACCCAGTTTTAGAGATTTAATACGTCTTGTCGATGAGTTCAAAACACGTCATGTGACTCTAAGCATAAGAGGTGTTCAAGGCCTTAACCTTCATCTCAAAAAATTAATAGCACTTGGGTTTTCTTCCGATGAAATGATTCAAGTGATTGATTGCTTTTCACCTACTGCAACTTCTGAAAGATTTGAACCAGCTTTATTCATTGGATTTCTAAATGAGTTAAAACCTAGTCATATTGATATATTGCCAGCGTATTTCGAGAAATCAAATTCAATGAATGAATTTAGCATTGAACAATTAGAATGGGTTGTTCAAGGAATTCGCTCAAGTGAGATGAAATCAAGGATTTTAAATTTATGCATTCAGCATGAAAAACTTTCCCCCATTTTAGTAGAGGAAATTCTTAAGATTCCTGGTCTTTCAAACTTACTAACTCAAAGCATTAAAACAACGATTACTCAATGGATTGAATCTGGCCGTTTTTTAGGAAACATTGGCTTTAAGAAATTTATTCTAGATGACTCTACTCAATTAAATAAACTGACTCACATTTCAGATGAAAATTTCCAATACTGGTGTAAGCAAAAACCTGAAGAATTAGAAAAACTCATCTATTTTTGTAATTCTCCCCTTCGGGCAAAAATACTTGCCCGGGATATTCGTAATTCAGAAAAGTTTAAAGAAGTCTTAAAAATGTTTAATCATAAAAAAGTTGAAGAAACCACCATTACAAGCTTTATACAAAATTCTAACCTTAAATTAGACTTTCCTCAAATACACATTAACTTGGATCTGGTTGCAAGCTTGCCTCCCGCATCGGCTGTAGCTTATCTTGATTTATGCGAAAAACCCCGTCCATATCAATTTTCTTCGTTATTAGGTTATATTAGTGAACAAAATATAATGTCTTTTTTAAAATGGTATATCGAAAAACAATATAAGTTAGATATGCGAATTTTTAATGAACTTCTTCAATGCCCAGACCTTTTAAAAAAAATTCAAAAAATGCCATTAGATGCTTGGGGTTCTAAAGAGTTTAATGAAGGTAAGTCTTTTTTTGATCGAAGCGACATTATACCGCATCAAGATTATTGTTTATCTTTTCAAATACTTAACATCACAGAAACGACAGATAGCAATTTCAATACCTTTATTTTGAGTTTAACCTTGCTTAAGCATTTAGATAAAAATGAAAAGGAAATCATTGAATGGATCAATAAAATCGAGCTTAGTGATGATAAGGAAGTTAATCTAGAGCTACTTTCAAATGATTTTCTAGAGTCTTTATCTCCTACAATAAAAAGCGCAATCTTTTGTAAACTTTTAGAAAATCAACAAATTAAGAACCAGTTTAAACATCCTAACAATCTTGAAGAACATATTTATAAACATATGCTATATAGCCCTCAATTATTTCAAGATCAATTTCAAATGCTTATTAATCACGCTAGCGCTGATACTCACCAACAACACTTGATTAGCACATTAAAAAAATCAATGATTACAGAAAAAATGATTACAGAAAAGATGAAGAGTGCAATATTGCAAACTAAACCTGAATGGCTTTTAAAATTTCTTGAAGGGCTTTACAAAGACTCTTCTAATCAAGAATATCGCTTTAAATCAGAAAATTACTTTCAAGAAATTAAAAAAATTCATAAAAAAATGCAAAATGTCAAAAAGGAAAAGCAAGAGCCTCATGCTCAGAAATTATATGATACACAAGAATTTTTACTTGACATTCTCAATCTTGCCAACGAATATGCATGTAGTAATGAAAAAGAAATCATCTCTCATATCACAGAAAGAACGGAGCAGTTCGTTAAAAAACACCAAGACCCTCGTATTTACCATTATGTTTTAAATTTTTTACTCATCATCATCCCTCCCTTCCTGATATTTAAACTGGCACGTCAATGTATTTATAATGAAAATATGTTTTACAATGCAGATAATGATTTAACAAGAGCGGCAAAAACCATCAAAGATGAAATCATCCCACCCAAAAAATAAAATCAGTCGTATAAATGATATTGCTGCTTATCAAAAACTCTTCTAAGCAACCACAAATACCCCAAGAACGCCTCTACCTTCACTTAATAAGATATTAAAGGTTCGACAAGCGGCTCCTAAATTCATAACCTCTATCCCCACTTGTTGAGTCGCAAAAGCTTGTCTTAACTCAAAAGAGATTTCTGCAAAGGTTCCTGAATGTCCAATAATAATGACTTCAATGCCTTCTAAATTGATACTTTTAAAGCTATCCTGATTTAAACTTTGGGGTGACAAAATACTTTGGGTATTATAAATCTCTGCTTGAGTCACCATGGTGGTATGAGTGTAATACTCATTCTGAATTCTGATATCTTTTTCAGAATATGACAAAATCGCATGCGGCGGTAACAACTCTTTTTGAATCTCAACCATTACATCTCCCCTAAATGACCATCAACTAACTGATAAACTCTATCCATTTTTTTGGCAAGCGTTAGATCATGGGTCACCACCACCATCGCAGTTTGTGCCTTTTGATTTAACTCATTCCAAAGATTTAAAACCATGTGAGCGGTGGTTTGGTCTAAATTACCCGTTGGCTCATCGGCTAATATACAACGAGGTGATGTCACCATCGCACGAGCTATCGCCACTCTTTGTCTTTCACCGCCTGATAATTGATGAGGGCGATGCGTTAAACGCTTACCTAATCCCATATGCTCTAAAAGCTCTTTGGCTCGGCTTTCAATGTCTGTTTGCTTTAAATCCTGCATCATTAAAGGCAGCATCGTATTTTCTAAAGCACTTAATTCTGGTAATAGATGATGGAACTGATAAACAAAACCAAGTACTTGATTTCGCCAGGTGCAACGCTCTTTTTCTGACAACTTTTTCCAGTCTTTTCCCATGACTTCAATTGAACCATGGCTCGGAAAATCAAGACCTCCCAATAGGTGTAATAAAGTACTTTTTCCAGAACCAGAGGGGCCAACGATTGCAATTCGCTCTGCGTGATTAAGTGACAGATGAATATCTTGTAAAACTTGAATGGCTTCACTACCATCAGTAAATTTCTTTTGAACACCCTTTACTTCAATCAGGGTCTTGGGTTTATTCATGATGCAAAGCCTCTGTAATAATAATTTTTCCGGCACGCCAGGATGGATAAAGAGTAGCTAACCAACTCAAACCTAAGGCGGTACATACCACTTTGATAATATCCCAAATATCAATATGCACTGGTAAATGGTCCACAAAATAAATATTTGAAGACAGCCACTGTACACCTAGATGATTTTGTAAGAAATCGACAATATCAGTGGCATTGCTTGCTAAAAGAAGCCCCCCAATCACACCAATTAAGGTTCCCCCAATACCGAGCAACATCCCCTGAATCATGAAAATAGACATAATTAATCGAGGTGTGCCCCCTAGGGTTCTTAAAATCGCAATTTCTGCTTGCTTATCGGTGACGACCATCACCAAAGATGACACAAGATTAAATGCAGCAACGGCAATGATTAATAAGAGGATAAAAAACATCATGGTTTTTTCCATTTTCACTGCTTGGAAAAAAGGTCCATAGGTTAAGGTCCAATCCCCAACAATAAAACCTGCCCCTAACTGATTTGCAATATTTTGTGCAAGCTCTGGAGCATGATAGACATTGTTAATTTTTAATTTCAAACCCGTTACATCTTCATCCATTTGTAGTAGTGCTTGGGCATCTTTTAAATCAATAAAAGCAAGCTTGGTATCAAAATTAAAGCCATGGCCTGCAGAAAATACCCCTTCCACCGTAAATCGCTTAAATCTTGGGATCATCCCCAAAGGTGTAGGTGTTGCTTGTGGTAGCATCACCGTCATTTGGTCACCTACCATCAACCCCATACCTTCTGCAAGATTTTGCCCCACATAGATTCCAAATGGTTTGGGGTGCGCATGAGAGCCAGGTAATAATTTTTTAGAAAACTCTGAAAATTGCTCTTCGATTTTAAAATCAACACCGGTGATAACAATCGGTTGAACTTGTCCCATAAAAGATACCAGCCCCTGAGTGCCAATAAAAGGTGCGACAACTTCTACTTCAGGAGTTTTCGCCAATTTCTGGCTTAACGCCTGCCAATTACTGATACGTCCATCACGTCCATTGATGGTAATCGAAGGTGCCATATCAAAAAAACGTTTATGAATTTCAACATCAAAACCATTCATCACCGATAAAACAGTTATTAAAACCGTCACCCCTAAGGCAATACCAAGCATTGAGGTCAAAGAAATAAAGGATACAAAATGGCTTTTACTTTTAGCCCGGGTATAACGCCAACCTAGGGAGAAGGCCAAGGGTTTCTTAATCGTTTTTTCTGGATTCATTATGATGAGAAATAAAAAAAGTATGATTTATTCTACACAATTTTCATTCATGACGATATGATTAATCCCTCCAAAAAATAGAAACGATTTTATACAAAAAATCAACATTTTATATAAAAAGCGCTATAATAATAATATATTGTTTTTTGGAATCAAATGAATGACAGAAAACACATCTGAAAGTGAAAAAAAAGATAGCTCAATTAAACGAGATGAGTATTTTGAATATTCTTATCACCGAAATGTTGTTTTATTGCTTGGTAAATTAAACCCTCCATCTGGTCAAGCCAAAGAAATACTTGATGAAAGCACACGTATCAAAAAAAAAATTGAAGATGAAGTCTGGAAACTAAAAAACAAAACCCCTACTTTAACAGTAGCTGAAGTACCAAAAGCAAAAGAAACTGAGGAAACCTCTCTATTAGCTCCAACAGACATAAAAATAAATCTTCAAACCTCTAAAGAAATCATTAATGCATTTGAAATCATTGATAGCTGGATTAGCTGTATTAATATGGCCAGAATTGAATTAGGCATCATTAGAAATATTTTTACTTTCTGCCTAGAAACAGCGGTTTGGAGTGAATATACCACAGATATCAATAAAGATAGCTCTTTACTTGCCAGTTATCTTTATCCGATGCGCCTTATCAATGAGTGTTTCAAAGTACTTACTTATGCATGGCAAAATTCTACTGATAACATTCCTTGGTATGACGTTATTTCAGGTTATTACAAAGCACACTGGAAAAAATTTCTAAATGATGCTGTTTGGACACTATTACTCACTTTCTTTAATATTTCTATATATATCAAAGATGCGGCAGTTCAAGCATTTTTTCAAAATGAAATTACTTGCCTTTTAATTGGTTGGATTGTTGTAGCAGGTTTTTTATTTGATTACTACAATGAAAAAAGTACGCCCAATAAACTCAAAGTTGATTATGAAGCGCTAGTTGTTGAGCTTAAACCAGTAGGTACCGCTGAGCTTCAAGCATTAGAAAAAATTTACGAGAAAGAAATTAAAGAATACCAAAAAAAACAAATTGAGATGGGTTGTTATCTGGGTTTATTTACAGCATATGCAGTATTTGACCTCATCGAATGGGCCATCAATGTCCCGCCCAAAGTTGCAGTATTATTCCCATTGATTGATATAGTCCTAACAACCTGCATGTTTTTTGTTAGATTGTATTTTATAACCGATAAACTCACAGATGAAGAATTTAAAAAGAAGACCCCTGCCGAAAAACAAAAAATTGAGCTTGAAGTTTATTCAGCCTTAATCTCAGAAGTTTTAAAAATTATATCCATTGCAATTGTTATCTTTGTTATCAGTGCTAGCATTCCTTATGGTGGACTACCTGCCATGCTAACCATTGGAGCCATTCTTTTTGGATTGATTACAGCCACCAATCTTATCAATAAACAATTGATTGAGCCTTATGTATTAAAACCCATTTTAGAATGGAGAACATCCAATACAAATGAACCTTCTCAATTGGTTAGTAAAGAATCGATTAACGATGTACATTAAGTCCAGCTACTAGCCTTCGAGACGAACCTTCACTTGCTTCCACAAATCCAAAAGACATTTAAAATCTTTCCCTCTCAGATGCTCATAGCCTTGCTCTTTAGCAATCACTTTCATCATGGCTAAACGATTTTTAAATTTATTACAGGCTTTCTCTAATACATTTTTGGAGTCAAAACCTAAAAACCACGCCAAAGACATGCTGGCATGCATCAGATCCCCAATTTCTTCTTCAAGCTCTTTTTGATTGGGTTTTACTTTCTCTAAATGCTCTCGAATTTCCCTACATTCACTTTCGATTTGTTGGAGGATAGTGAGGGCATCAGGCCATTTTAATCCAAAATCTTCAGATTTTTTTTCTAAATCTACTAATCTTTGCCAAATGTCCATCATCTCCCCTTGCCTTCTATAAAAAGCCATGCCAATCTAGTCAAAAGATAATAACAAATTTAAAAGGTTTTTTCATGAGTCAGGATGTTGAAACAATTGAATATGATGTGATAATTGTGGGTGCAGGACCTGCGGGATTGACAACGGCTATTCGATTAAAGCAACTTGCTAAAAAACATAAAAAAGATATCAAAATCTGTATTTTAGAAAAAGGCGCACAAGTGGGCGCACATATCTTATCAGGTGCCGTTCTCAATCCCAAAGTTTTAAAAGAACTCTTACCAGATGAGTATGAAAAAGCGCCTTTATTGACCCCTGTTCAAAAAGATAAGTTTTATCTATTAACTCAAAAGCATGCTATTCGCCTACCTACTCCTCCTCAAATGAAAAACCATGGGAATTACATTATCAGTTTAGGTGAGCTTTGTCAGTTTCTTGCTTCAAAAGCAGAAGCCTTAGGTGTTGAAATATACCCAGGGTTTGCGGCCTCCAAAGTCATTTATAATAAAGCAGGTCACGTTTTAGGTGTCGCCACCAATGACATGGGTATTAATAAAGAGGGCAAAAAAACCAGTAAATACCAACCCGGGATGCATATTCATGCCAAACAGACTATTTTTGCCGAAGGTTGTCGAGGTCATTTAAGTAATCAAATTATTCAGCGTTTTCAATTAAGATTGAATAAAAGCCCTCAAACCTATGGTTTGGGTATCAAAGAAGTGTGGAAAGTTCCTGAAAAATACCATGAAGAAGGTTTAGTGATTCATACTGTAGGCTGGCCTTTACCCAATGATACCTATGGTGGTGCTTTTATTTATCATCTTTCTCAAAGCCGAGTCGCCATAGGCTTTGTCACAGGCTTAGATTATCAAAATCCCTATTTAAGTCCTTTTGAAGAAATGCAAAGATTTAAAACCCATCCTTTAGTTAAAAAGATGCTCAAAGGCGGAGAACGAATTGCCTATGGAGCTAAATCTTTAATTGAAGGCGGTTATCAATCCTTACCCAAAATTACCTTTCCAGGTGGTTTATTAGTTGGTGATGCAGCAGGGTTTTTAAATGTGCCACAAATTAAAGGGATTCACTGTGCCATGCAATCCGGCATGATTGCAGCTGAAGCCTGTTTTAGCTATCTCAAAGAACATACCACCAAGGGTCAAGAAATTCGTTCTTATCAACATCTAGCCGAAGAAAACTGGTTAATTCAGGATTTATATAAAGTTCGCAATATTCGCCCCGGTTTTCGTTATGGTTTATTAACGGGCTTAAGCAATGCAGCCTTTGAAACCTATATTACCCAAGGTCACTCACCATGGACATTTAAAAACCATGCGGATAACTTGCAATTGAAAAAAGCCAAACTTTGTACGCCCATTCAATATCCAAAGCCTGATAATGTGTTAACTTTTGATAGGCTCACATCAGTATATTTAACCAATACCTATCACGAAGAAGACCAGCCAGTGCATTTGTATTTAAAAGACCCTACAATTGCAATCAATATCAATTATAATCTTTACGACTCACCAGAGACGCGCTATTGTCCTGCCGCGGTCTATGAGATTATTCAATCGAATTATGGCCCCCAATTTCAAATTAATGCTCAAAACTGCATTCATTGTAAAGCTTGTGATATTAAAGATCCGAAGCAAAATATTATCTGGGGCTCACCTGAAGGTGGTGGCGGTCCAAATTATATTGGCATGTAAACATAGGTCCCAGTGGCGCAGCTGGATAGCGCAGCCCCCTCCTAAGGGGCAGGTCGCAGGTTCAAATCCTGCCTGGGACGCCAATGAAATCAAAGTATAAATAAACATGTTGTGATTTTGAAGGAATGTTTTTTTCTCTGAGAAATCATTTACTCCATTTTTGATAGAGCTTCGTTTGTTCTGTAAATTCTGTTTTACTTC
>DNMA01000046.1 GCA_003489505.1 Legionellales bacterium
CGATTTTGTAAATCGAGTGAGGTTTCTGTAAATCTTTGCCATAATTCAGGTGATTGTTCGGGAAGGATTTTTGATAAACCATATTCCAAACGAATAAATTCTTTGGTGTAACGACTTTTTAATTCAGGTTTTTCAACAATCTTTAACAGCTCGATTACATTCTTTAAAGCATAATGATGAATGATAGGGTGGTTCTCGTGAAGGCTTTCACGAACATAGGCCAAAAGATTTTCTATTCGAATAGAAACTTTAGGCAGAAACTGCGGAGATTGTTGATAAATAATTTCTTGTGTTTGCATGCTCTTAGCATTATAGTCGCTTTATGTCGTACAGATTAGCACAAAATATAAATAAGTTCAAAACATTCAATTTTTGATAGGGGAAAAAATATGTATTTTAAAAATCTGGCAATCATATTGACAGTTTTTTTGATGAGTACGGGGCAATTATTTGCTCAATCCAATCGTCTAACAGGTCTTTGGGAAACAATTGATGATAGAACCGGTCAAAAAAAATCAGTTATTAAAATCTATAAGAAAGGTGAAGAATACCGCGCAGATATTGTTAAGGTCTATTGGAAAGACGGCGACCATCATTTTTGTGTAGCCTGCAAGGATAAAATTCGCCACAATCAGCCGATTGAGGGAATGAACTTTTTATGGGGTTTGAAAAAACATTCGGCTATGATGTGGGACCATGGTCAAATTCTCGATCCCCATAATGGGCAAGTTTATAATTTAAGAATTAAAAAAAATAAAAATATATTATATGTACGAGCATTTCTAGGTCTTCCTTTATTAGGTAGAACCCAAGAATGGCATCGTTATCAAGCGTAATTGATGTGGAATTGAATGATTTAAATCGATATACTAATGTTAATTTATCAAATGCGTCGTAAAACCACTCCCTTCATTGGGAATCCTCGTCTTTTTAAAACGGGGCGGACGTCAACACGAGAAGGTTTGAGATAATGGCTGTTGCGAATTTAAAATCAAGCGCGAAAGAGGAACAATTAAAAAGACCTCCTTATTCACTAGAGGCAGAACAGGCCATTATTGGTGGTTTGATGCTCGATAATCAAGCTTGGGATAAGGTTCAAGATAAATTAAGTATCGATGATTTTTATCGTACTGAGCATCGTATTCTTTATCGTACCGTTCAAAATCTTGCAGCCAAGCAACAACCTTTTGATGTGATTACTATTTTAAATGGTCTTCACTTGACTGAAGAGTTAGATTTGGCAGGTGGTGAAACCTATCTATTTGAATTAGCAAATAATACGCCAAGTGTTGCCAATATTGCTGCCTATGCTGATATTGTTAGGGAAAAGTCTGTCCAAAGACAATTGATTCATGTGGCTAATGAAATTGCAGATATCGCCTATCATCCTAAAGATCGTGATGTGGTGGAGTTATTGGACTATGCCGAGCAAAAAGTTTTTGCAATTGCTGAGCAAACACCTTCCCAAGGTGGTCCTATGACCATTAAAAATGTATTAATGAGAGCCGTTGAAAAAATTGATGAGTTATATCAAAAAGGCTCGGTAATTACTGGGATGCCCTCTGGTTTGTCTGATTTAGATAAAATGACATCTGGTCTTCAGCCTTCTGATCTTGTGATTGTAGCAGGCCGTCCTTCCATGGGTAAAACCACTTTAACAATGAATATGGCAGAACACGCTGCCATTATTGGTAAAAAGCCAGTTCTGGTTTTCTCGATGGAGATGCCTGCAGACTCTTTGGCAATGCGTATGATGTCTTCTTTAGGAAGAATTGATCAACACCGTATTCGTACAGGACAGTTGACTGATGATGATTGGCCAAGGATTACTTCTGCGGTTCACATGCTATCAGATGCTCCTTTATTTATTGATGATACCCCAGGATTGTCACCAGCTGAGATGCGCTCGCGCGCACGTCGTTTAATGCGTGAGCAGGGTCAATTGGGATTAATCGTGGTCGACTATTTACAGTTGATGCAAGTGCCTGGTTTTAAAGGTGATAATCGTACGGCTGAAATTTCAGAAATTTCCAGAAGCTTAAAATCTTTAGCAAAAGAGTTGGCAGTACCTGTGATTGCATTATCTCAGTTGAATCGAAGTCTTGAGCAAAGAACAGATAAAAGACCTGTGATGTCAGATTTACGTGAATCGGGCGCGATTGAGCAGGATGCGGATTTGATTTGTTTTATTTACCGTGATGAGGTTTATAATCCTGAAAGTCCTGATAAAGGTTGTGCAGAAATTATTATTGCCAAGCAACGTAATGGTCCCATTGGTAAAGTTAAAGTGGCGTTCTTAGGTCAATACACTCGTTTTGAAGATTTAGCCCATTCGAGCTTTATAGGGGATTAGAATGCGACCAACGATTCTTCACATCGATAGACAAGCATTATTGCATAATTTTTGTGTTATTTCACAAATGGCACCACAATCTAAAATGATTGCGATGGTTAAATCCAATGCTTACGGTTGTGGTTTAGAGTATGTTGTTCGTGTATTAAGTAATCATATCTATGCTTTTGGTGTTGCCTGCGTGGCCGAGGCCATGGCTATCCGTGGTTGGGGAATTCAAGACAAATGCCTGATTTTCCAAGGTGTGCATCAAGCGCATGAATGGCAACTGTCTGCTCAAAATGGTTTTGAAGTGGTTTTGCATCATCCTGAACAATTAAAGTGGTTGTTACAAACTCCTTTATCTAAGCCTGTTAGAATCTGGATTAAAGTTAATACCGGCATGCATCGTTTAGGATTTCCAATCAGTGATTTTTTAGACATTGAAAAAGCCTTGCGTGACTGTCCTTGGGTGGATGAAGAAATTGGTTTGATGACCCATTTTGCTTGTGCGGATGAGCCAAGCCATCCTTTAAATCAAATTCAAATTGAAAATTGGCAAAAAATTTCTAAAAATTGGCAGGGGCCCACAAGCGCTTGTAATTCTGCTGCAATTTGGTCTTTTCCTGAATGTCATGGAACCCACATTCGACCAGGCTTAAGTCTTTATGGCGTTTCACCTTTTGCAAATAAAACTTTTCTGGATTTAAATCTAAAACCTGTGATGCGATATTCTTCTGCATTGATGACGGTATGGGATTACCCAAAAGGTGTTTCGATTGGCTATGGTGCCACTTTTACCACCAAAAGACCATCCACCATTGGTGTTGTTGCAGTGGGCTATGGTGATGGGTATCCAAGACATGTCAAAGAGGACACCTGTGTTTGGATTAACGGACAGTTGGCACCCATTGTCGGTAGAATTTCAATGGACATGATGACTGTAGATTTGACAGATTGTACTGGAGTTAAATTCGGAGATGCCGTAGAATTGTGGGGCGAAAATCTTCCAATCGAGAAGATATCTGAACAAGCGGGTACAATTGCTTATGAGCTGATGTGTCAAGCTTGTCCAAGAGAGCGTTTATTAGAACTTTATTTTAATAGGTGAGTGTTAGAATGAAAAAAGTAAGTATTCTGGTTTTGATCATGATGCTTGGAGGATGTGCATCTATTACCAACGAACAAGTTGGCTCTGTTGCGGGTGGTGTAGCCGGTGGCCTATTAGGTAGTACCATTGGTGGTGGTTCAGGCAAAGTTATTGCTGCTGCAGGTGGAGCATTTATTGGAACTGTACTCGGTGCACAAATCGGTAAATACATGGATAAAGTCGATAGAATGCAAATGCAAGGTGCTTTAGAAAATACACCAACAGGTGAAACCAAGTCATGGAAAAATCCAGACAGTGGCAACACTTATCGAATTTCACCAACCAGAACTTATTATCAAGGCCAACAACCTTGTCGTGAATATGTCACCAATGCCATTATTGGTGGAAAACAAGAAAAAGTAGTAGGGCAGGCTTGTCGTCAAGCTGATGGAAGTTGGAGAATTGTGAGTTAATACAAATGAAAATTCTGGTTCCGGTTAAAAGAGTTGTTGATCCATATGCAAGAATTCGTGTCAAAGCCGATGGCAGTGGCGTTGAATTACAACAAATAAAGATGGTAATGAACCCTTTTGATGAAATCGCATTAGAGGAAGCGATTCGTTTACGGGAAAAGGGAGTAGCAACCAGTGTCGTGATTGTTAGCATTGGTGAAGAAGTCTGCCAAGAAACTCTTCGCCATGGCTTAGCCCTTGGTGCTGATGAGGCGATTTTGGTTGAAAATGCGCAATCACCAAATTCATTTGAAGTGGCTAAAATTCTTGAGAAAGTGGTTCAAGAAGAGCAGCCTCAATTGGTGATGATGGGTAAGCAAGCCATCGATTCCGATGCCAATCAAACCCCTCAAATGCTTGCTGCATTGCTGGATTGGCCACAAGCCACATTCATTTCCAACATTGAAATCAAATCTGAAAGTATTGAGGTTACTCGCGAGACCGATGCTGGTTTAGAGGTGTTGGATGTGATGCTGCCTGCGGTCATTAGTGTCGATTTACGTTTGAATGAACCACGATACGCTACTTTACCCAATATTATGCGTGCCAAATCTAAGCCTTTGAAAACTTTAAATGTTGATTTATCACAAGATAGTCATCAGTTAAAGTTAGATGCGCTCATGTCACCACCTATTCGTCAGAAAGGCGCAGTTTTATCAAGCGTTGATGAATTATTTGAAAAAATAAAACCCGTATTATTTTCATAAGGATGATAGTCAATGAGTACTTTAATATGGATAGAACATGATGAGAATAATCTTCATCCCTCTACTCGAAACTTAATTACAGCCGCTAAATTATTATCCAAACCTATTACAGCTCTTGTTGCGGGAAAATCAGTACAAAAAGTTGCTCAAGAATTATCAACAATTTTAGGGATTGATGCGATCATTACTTGTGAAGCCGATTATTATTTTCCCTTTCGTGCAGAGCCTATTGCTAAATTAATCTCAAGCCTTTCAAAAGATTTTGACAATATTTTGGCATTGGCTACCACAACTGGAAAAAACATCTTACCTAGGGCTGCCGGATTATGTCGGCATGCGATGCTTAGCGATGTCATTAAAATTGAATCTGATAAAACTTTTGTTCATCCTATCTATGCAGGGAATGCCTTAGCTAAAGAAACCTTTCAAAACACGCTATGTATCATGACGATAAGACCCAGTGCTTTTGAAAAAGAACTACTTGAGCAAAGTCCATGTGAAATGAAAAGCATTCCTGCATTAGCAGACGATACACGCACCAAGGTTGTTCGTGTTGCCAAACGAGATAAAGATAAAGCCGACCTCCAGACGGCAAAAATTGTTGTATCTGGAGGCAGGGGGCTAGGAACCTCAGAAAACTTTAAATTAATTGAAGATTTTGCCAACAAACTAGGTGCTGCAGTAGGCGCATCGCGTGCTGCTGTAGATGCTGGTTTTGTTGCAAATGACTATCAGGTTGGGCAAACAGGAAAAATTGTTGCACCTGATTTATATATTGCAATTGGTATATCGGGTGCCATTCAGCATCTAGCAGGAATGAAGGATTCAAAAGTGATTGTTGCAATCAATAAAGATCCCGAAGCCCCTATCTTTGAAATTGCAACTTATGGATTAGTTGGCGATTTATTTCAATTACTGCCTGAGTTGATAAAAAAAATAGAAATGAGTTCTTGTTAAATTATGGAGATTAGCTATGTTGGTTGGTGTACCCAAGGAAATTAAAACTCAGGAATATCGTGTTGGCTTAACCCCTAGTAGTGTCAAAGAAATTATACGTGCGGGTGCTGATGTTATTATTGAAAAAAATGCAGGATTAGGTATTGGTATCGATGACCAAGGTTATATCGCTGCGGGTGCAAGAATTGCAAGTCACGCAGATGAGATTTATGCGATGGCCGATTTAATTGTAAAAGTCAAAGAGCCTCAACCTGATGAATGTTTGAAATTAAGAGAAAATCAAACGCTATTTACCTACTTACATTTAGCCCCAGATCCTTATCAAGCTAAGTTATTAAAAGCATCCGGTACGACAGCCATTGCTTATGAAACTGTAACTCAAGCTGATGGAGGCTTACCGCTTTTAACACCCATGTCTCAAGTAGCAGGACGGATGTCTGTTCAAGCAGCAGCACATTGCCTTGAGAAGGCCCAAGGTGGTAGTGGGGTTTTATTAGGTGGTGTGCCTGGTGTTGAGCCTGGTCATGTTGTCATTATTGGCGGTGGTGTGGTCGGTACGCATGCAGCACAGATGGCTGTTGGTTTAGGTGCTCAGGTTACCATTCTGGATAAATCCTTGGTACGAATTCAACAACTACAAAATCAATTCGGCTCTGTATTAAATACCATTTATGCAACCCAAGAAAATATCGACAAATATGTTCGTGAAGCAGATGCTGTAATTGGTGCGGTCTTAATTCCAGGTGCTGCAGCGCCAAAATTAGTGACTAGAGATATCCTACGTGAAATGCGCCCAGGCTCTGTTGTAGTCGACGTTGCAATTGACCAGGGTGGTTGTATTGAAACCAGTCGTCCAACAACCCATCATGAACCCACTTATGTCAGTGAAGGAATCATTCATTACTGCGTGGCAAATATGCCAGGTGCTGTTCCTCGTACGTCTACTTTTGCATTAAATAATGCAACCTTGCCATTTATTTTAAGTTTAGTCACCAAAGGTGTGAAGTCTGCATTACTGGAAGACCAACACTTCTTGAATGGCTTAAATGTTCACAAAGGCATCATTACTTGTGAAGCCGTGGCAAAAGACTTAGATGATCAATTTGTAGAAGCTCGTAAAGCCTTAGCAAGCTAAGGATGGAGATGGCAGTAAAACTGCCATCTTTTGTTGTTTTGATAGAGATTATCATGATTGTAGGTCATCAATTTTTATTATTACTCAAAAAAAATCTTAAATTTTAAACAAAAGGCTTGAGCAATCCCGTTACTTCAGTGCCAGGTTAAGTAAGTCAACGACTTTTAGCCGCATTTTGGTAAAGGTTTAGAAACTGGCCTAAAAGGCGAGATTCTTTTCGTTTTCAATTTTGTATATCAGCTGATGTTGAGTCTATATCTTTTAAATGCGTTACTAGAACGATATTATTTTTTATAAGACAAGAAAATTTATATTTTTATGAGATACCAATTTTTTAATGCCTGGGAAAAAGTAGAGTGGAGAGGTTCTGCTGTATAGCTTAACAATATATGCTCAAAATATAAAATATATGATTAATTTTTGCAAAATCACAAATCCTCTCTTATACTTAATTTGAGTAATTTTGAAAAGGATTTTATGATGAAACTAAAAAATCTAATTCAGCTGATAGGAGCATCAGCAATACTATTTCTGTCAGGATGCTGCATGGATGATATGAATTGTGGTGGTTCAAATACCTATGTACCTGTTAATTCATGTTATACCTGTTCTTCACCCTGCAAACCTGTTGTCTCAAAATGCCGTCCATCATGCACAGTCTGCGGTTATGATGGCAGCTACGCTTATACCAGCTGGTATTAATGATTAAGCATCTCTTTGGAGGTGCTTTTTTTCAACCAGACCAAACATTGTCCAATTAATTTTTTTGTGATATAATTAATTTGAAAAATATTGTATCTTTTATAATTTTGTGGCATGGTGGTTCTAAATTTAGTATTTGTATAATTTGTTTTTATTTTTTTACGGTTGTAAATTAAATGGCTCACAATTCAGAATCAATCGATCTTAAATCAAAGTTCCAAGGCTACCACCTGAATCTTTATTTTATTCAGCTTAATGAAACTTATCTAAAGAAAACCGCTTCACCCAGTACAAAAATGATAGCGTCCCATGC
>DNMA01000162.1 GCA_003489505.1 Legionellales bacterium
CAATGGTGCGCTATTACACATTCATCAGATTATTATGACTTTCTATATCAAAATGCCTTGGGTTTAATTGATAAAGGTCTTGCCTATGTGGATGCTTCAACCCCTGAAGAAATGAAAAATATGCGTGGAACTTTACAAGAGCCAGGTAAAAATAGCCCTTATCGTGATACACCGATTGCTAAAAATCGTGATTTATTCGAGCGGATGAAAGCGGGTGAATTCCCTGATGGACAGTATGTATTACGCGCAAAAATTGATATGGCGTCGCCAAATATTAATATGCGTGATCCCGTTTTATACCGTATTCGTCATGTGCCACATCCTAGAACAGGCAATGATTGGTGTATTTATCCTATGTATGACTATGCTCATCCATTATGTGATGCGATAGAATATATTACGCACTCTTTATGCACCTTGGAGTTTCAAGACCATCGTCCTTTGTATAATTGGTTTATTGAACACGGTCAAGTTCCAGCTAAACCTGAACAAACAGAGTTTAGCCGCCTTAATTTATCTCATACGGTGACTAGTAAACGTAAACTACGTCAGTTAGTTGAAGAGCAATTTGTAGAAGCTTGGGATGACCCACGTTTACCAACAATTCGTGGTATGAGAAAAAGAGGTTACCCGCCAGAGGCTTTAAGAAAATTCTCTGAAATTGTGGGGATTTCACGTAGTGACTCAATTATTGATATGTCGATTTTAGAAGAATGTGTTCGTGAGATTTTAAATGCAAAATCTTTGCGTTATATGGCAGTCATTGATCCAGTAAAAGTGGTCATTACCAATTTCCCAGAAGAAGAAATTTTAAATTTTGTGACTTTGAATACACAAGACCCTGATGCACCCAAAAGAAATGTGCATTTAACAAAAGAAATCTACATTGAACGTAGTGATTTTATGGCCGAGCCCAGCAAAGATTTCTTCCGCTTAGCACCTGCTAAAGAAGTCAGACTTCGTCACAATTATATTATTCAATGCAATAATTTTGAATTAGATGATAAGGGTGAGGTGAAAGTCATTTATGCGACAGCTGATTTGAACACTTTAGGTAAGAATCCAGAAGGTCGAAAAGTCAAAGGGGTGATTCATTGGGTTTCAGCAAATCGTAATGTCCCACTGGCTGTGACTTTCTATGACAGATTATTTAATCATGAAAACCCTGCATCTTTAGATGATTTTACCAACTATCTCAATCCTAACTCTAAAACCTATGGTACTGCATTGGCTGAAATTGCAGTTTCTGATTTAGCCATGAATGAAGTGGTGCAATTTGAAAGAGTGGGCTATTTTAAAAAGATGACAGACCAAGAGTTTCATCGAGTTGTGGACTTAAAGAGTACTTGGGAAAAAATTAAACAAGGTTAAATTATGCTATATCTCTATAATTCATTGACGAAACAAAAAGAGCTTTTTAAGCCACTTGTTCCGCAACATATTTCTATGTATGTTTGTGGTGTGACTGTTTATGATCATTGTCATTTAGGTCATGCCCGTTGTATGGTAGCCTTTGATATGATGGCACAGTATTTCAGATTCTTAGGCTATCAAGTGCATTTTGTCAGAAATATTACCGATGTGGACGACAAAATTATTAAAAAAGCCTTAGAGACTCAGCAAGATTATGATGCGGTCAGTCAAAAATTTATAGAGAGTATGCATGATGATGCTACATCACTGGGTCTTAAAGGACCAGATGACGAGCCTTTAGCCACCGAACATATTGAAGAAATGAAGCTGATGATTCAAACCTTAATTGATAAAGGGTTTGCCTATTGCGCCAGCAATGGTGATGTGTGTTTCTCAGTTGAAAAGTTTAAAGAATACGGTAAATTATCAAAACAAAACATCAAACAACTTTTAGCTGGTGTGCGTATTGATGTTGCTGATGCAAAACAATCGCCTATAGATTTTGTTTTATGGAAATCTTCAAAACCTGGAGAGCCTGCCTGGTCCTCTTCATGGGGTGATGGCCGACCTGGTTGGCATATTGAATGTTCAGCCATGGCTAAAGCGCATTTGGGTGCACAAATTGATATTCATGGAGGTGGTTTGGATTTACAATTTCCACATCATGAAAATGAAATTGCTCAAAGTGAAGCTTGTAATGGTGTGAGTTTTGCAAATTACTGGTTACATGTGGGTTTATTGCAATTAAATCATGAGAAAATGGCGAAATCGACAGGTAATTTCATGACAATTAAGGATGCTTTGAAAGCTTATCATCCTGAAGTCATTAAATGGTTTTTCATGGGTGCGCAGTATCGCAGTCCTCTTAATTACACAGAAGATATGCTCAATCAAGCCCATAAGGGTTTACAAAGGCTTTATCAAACCTTAAAAAACTTTGACAATCAAAGTGATTATCCACTTGATGAGGCATGGATGACTAGATTTCATCAAGCCATGTGTGATGATTTGAATACACCTGAAGCCATTGCAATTATTTTTGAATTAAATAATCTGATTAATAAAGATAAAAATTCAGAATTGATTCCCACATTAAAGCAAATGGCACAACTTTTAGGTGTGTTGCATGAGACAGCACAGACTTTCTTACAATTTAGTTTTGAAGACAGTTTATCTGAGCAAGAGATTCTAAACTGGATTGATAAACGAAAAACAGCTAGATTAGAAAAACAATATCAATTGGCTGATGAAATCAGACAATTTCTTTTAACTCAAGGTATTGAGCTCGAAGATACCGCTCAAGGTACACATTGGAGAAGAACAGGGGCTTAGGATTAGGGTTATCGTACTGTAATTCAAACAAGCGTCTTGCATATTTAATTTATCCATGGGGTGTTTCATAGAGTTTTATTTTGCCTAAAGCCTAGCATTTCGCATTCTATTGGATATATACTTAAAATATTTATAATAAATGGATGCAAATTATGAAAAAATATTTTTTTTCTTTGACCTTCTTTTTATTTGTTTCAAGCCAATTGTTTTCTGCGACCATGACATCAGCATCCTCATGTGACAAACATATCTCTAATAGCTTAATCGACTCCTTTGAGAAAGGAGTCGATTGGAAAAAATATTTTGCAGATGTATATAATAAAGCGCTCAATTGCAATGACCAGGCTAATATAGCTATTATCAATATCATAGATGATCAAGGATACCCTGTAGGATTGCCTGTTCATTTTGAGTTTAAAAACGCTACCTTTTATTTTTCTAGTAACGTCCAGTCCAAAAGAAATGAACATTTAAAACAGAACCATCATGTTAGTTTGCTGATTTATTACAAGTCTATCGATCAATCTACATTTTTAATCAAAGGTCAGGCGTTAGCAACACAAATCAAATACCAATACCCTGGAGAACAACAAAATCACACTCAAATCATCTATAAAATTGAGCCCGAGGAAGTAAATATCTCTTTTTTAAATGGCTCTACTCGAATTAACAAGGATATCATACGACATTTGTATGTTTATAAAAAAGACAATACCAATCAATGGCTTCAATCTAAAAGGCTCATTCACTTGCAGAATGAATTTGATGATTTGGAAGAAATTTTAAAACAAGGAAGCAAGGAGTTAATATCCAAGATTTACCCAAATAAATAACTTTAACATCTCGTTATAACATACATTACGGGCATGACTTTAAACGCTTATTGTTAGATTGTTCTCTGTTTTCATCAGCCTTCATTGATATTGTTTTATCTTTTTTACCGAAAAGTGAAGGAATATATGTTCCAGCAGAAAGAGGTTTTTTTGAGTTTATCGATGTATTAGTTATAGATGGTCCTGAAGGATTTTTCGATAATTGAGGTAAACTCACATTTTTCTGCTCTTCATCA
>DNMA01000142.1 GCA_003489505.1 Legionellales bacterium
CCCGAAAAAAATTGAATGAAATCAACTTTTTTCCAGTCGCAGATGGGGACACTGGAGATAATATGGCAGCCACTGCAACTGCCATTATTGAAAATGCCACCGAACAACCTACGGTTGAAGAAACTTTAGAATCAATTGCCAATGCTAGCATTATGGGAGCAAGAGGCAATTCAGGCATGATGTTCTCTTCTTTTTTTAATGGCTTATTTCAATCCTATCAAAACTCCAAAGTCCTCAATACGCATCATTTTGCAGAGATGCTGAAAAATGCCTCTCAACAAGTTCGTTCAAGCTTAATGAATCCCATGGACGGCACTTTATTAACTGTTGTGGAAAACTGGGCTAAATTAGTTGAAAATAAATCCAAGGATTTAACAAATTTTAAAACCCTTTGTCATGAAATTTTAATGCCTTTAAAAGATGCTCTTCATCAGCACTGTCAATATACGCACACCAATTCTGAGAAGATATTAGATGCTGGTGCTTTAGGTTTTTATCATTTCATTGAGGGTTTTACCAAAGCCATTGGTGAAGAAAATCCAAGTTTTAGATATCAATCTCAATCGGTTGCTGAATTTAACGTACCCAGCCAAGACCATGAGTTTTCAGGAGAGGCACCCAAAAACCGTTTTTGTACTGAAGCATTGTTAAGAGATGCACATATCCACCCCAATGAACTGCAAAAGTTTTTGCAAAAATGGGGTGATAGCATTGTAGTCACTGGTCATCAACATTTACAACGCTTTCATATCCATACCAATCAACCGGAAAAAGTCTTCCAAATGCTCCAATCACTGGGGCGGGTTGCCAATCCCAAAGTCGATGATATGCTAAGACAATATGAATGTCATATCTGTAAAAACCGCGATGTTGCTTTATTGACTGATTCTAGTGCTGACTTACCGATGAATATTCGTGACCGTCATCAAATTCATTTGTTGCCGATTAATATTCATCTCAATGAGCATCACTTGCTTGACCCTTATACTATTGATTCACAAAATTTTTATCAAAATATTAAAAAGAATAAACAATATCCCACGACTTCAGCACCCAACCCGTTACAAATTCAAAATAAATTCCGTGAGCTCTCACAACGCTATGAAAAAGTCATTATGGTGTCTGTTGCTGAAAAATTAAGTAGTACCTATGGCAGTGCCAAGCAAATTGCTCAGGATTTTGGGAATATTCATGTTATCAATTCAAAACTAACTTCTGCGGCACAAAGCTTATTTGTACACCATGCCGCTGAAGTGATTAAAAATTCAAGTTCAGCCTTACCTGAAATGCTGGATGAAATTCGTGAAGCACATGGCAAAATTGAATTTTTTGTGCTGGTAAACAAACTTGATGCACTAATGCGCTCCGGTCGTGTCGATAAAATTTCAGGCACTTTTGCCAATGCATTTAATATACGCCCCATCATCAAATTAAATTCCGATGGCAAAGGCACTATGCATGGCAAAGCCTTTACTAAAAAATCAGGCCTGATGTCTTTAATCAAATCCATTCAAAAACAAATGGCAGACAGAAAAGCCTCATTGGTGAATTATGCCATTGTTCATGCTGGAAACTTAGAGGGAGCTGAAAAATTGGCTGAAATAGCTGAAAAAATATTAGGGAGCAAACCCCTCTACTTAGGGCCGGTTTCTGCAGCCATTGGTTTACATGCTGGCGCAGGATGTGTTGGTATTGCCGCGATGTTTTCTAAATGAAAGCCCTTGTCTTAAGTCTTGCCCTTGCCCATCTGGGCATGCTTTTGAGTTTTGGATTATTTAAAATTTATCAAAAAGAAGTGATTGCAGATATTGCTTGGGCGATAGGCATCAGTGTTCAAGCAAGCATTTATTATCTTTTTAGTACACCTTCCCCTGAAAAAAACTTTCTGATGCTTTTAATTTGGATCTGGGGCTTAAGATTAGCAGGCTTTTTATATTGGAATCGCATCCATTTAGCATGGCAAGATAAGCGCTATGAAAAAATCATCCAGCGTTCAAAGCAATCTGCCTCCCAAACTATATTTTTCAATTATCAAATTCAGGCTTTTTTACAATGGATAATGGGGCTGGCTTGGTTTTTTATCATGAATCATGCAGCGTTTTCTAAAGCCTCTCTCATTGCATCAACACTTTTATTTTTAATCGGTTTAAGTATTGAAGTGATAGCCGATGAACAGCTGAAAGAGTTTAAGAAAAATCCTGTAACGCCCGTTTGTCAGATTGGTCTTTGGCAATATTCAAGGCACCCGAATTATTTTGGTGAGATTCTCATCTGGTTAAGCTTTGCTTTTGCCAGCCAAAATATTTTGAGTCTGGTTTCACCGCTTTGTTTATATGGCATTATGCGCTTTATCACAGGCCCTTTAACCGAGCAAACCAGTATTGAGCATAAAGGACAAAGCTATCTGGATTACCAAAAAACCACTCCGATGATTTTTCCTTATAAATTATTTTCTTCAAGACGTTCCAAATAAGTTTGAGCTTGCGCTAGGATTTCTTGGCGCTTTTCTTCTGAAAACCGCCCCCAAGTCGCATACATATAGGCCATTCTGGGGTTGGATTTTAAAATATCTTGATTTCTAGCGATAAAGTTCCAGTACAAAGAATTAAATGGACAGGCTTTATCTCCTGTCATTTTTTTGGCTTGATAATGACATCCTTTGCAGAAGTTACTCATTTTATCTATGTAGCGAGCACTTGCAGCATAGGGTTTACTCGCTAGAACACCACCATCTGCAAATAAAGCCATCCCTAAAGTATTGGGCAGCTCTACCCACTCATAGGCATCAATATAAACGGCCAAATACCAGGCACAGACCTCTACAGGGCGAAGCTCTGCAAGTAAGGCAAAATTACCTGTGACCATGAGTCTTTGAATATGGTGAGAGTATGCATATTTTTTTGTCATGCTCACCACTTGCTTTAAACAATTCATCTTCGTATCCTGCCCCCAATACAAAGCAGGCAAAGCTCTTGTACCATTGAGTTGATTACCTTGGGCATAAGTTGGCATATGATACCAATAAATCCCTCGAATAAATTCACGCCAGCCTAGCACTTGTCGAATAAATCCTTCTGCTGCAGCAATGGGGACTTTGCCCGCTTGATACAAAGACTCCACCCGTCGACAAAGTGCTTGTGGCTCTATAAAGCCAACATTGATATACATCGATAGAATAGCGTGATGCAAAAAAGGCTCATCACTCATCATTACATCTTGATACTGGCCAAAAGACGGCAAATGATGTTCTAAGAAATCTTCTAATGCTAAATGTGCCTCATGCGCTGTACAAGCATAATAAAAAGGCTCGATATCACCAAAATGATGGGAAAATTCTTTTTTCACCAAATCCATTACCGATAAAGTGATATCATCGGGTGAAAATTGCAATCGGGGTTTAATCAAGGGTTTATCTTTTAAAGGGTCACGATTTTCAATATCAAAATTCCAGCGCCCCCCTTCAGGGGTTCCTGATGCTGTTAATAAAATTTGATATTTTTTACGCATCATCTGGTAAAAATACTCCATGCGCAATTGTTTTCTATCTTTGGCCCAATCAGCAAATTCTTGGTGTGTACAAAGAAAGCGACTATCTTCTAATAACTCAATTGATAAAGCACTTTGGGCTTGCCAATTTTTAAAAATTTCACTTAAACGCCATTCACCAGCCATGGTAAGAGAAACGCTTGAACAATGGTGTAATTGAGCGATTCGTTCCCATTCTTGTGTCAGATTTTGAGTATTGCCAGGGTCATCTAATTGCACATAATGAACTTTAAAACCCATTTCTCGACAGGTTTGAGCAAAATGGCGCATGGCTGAAAATAAAAAAATAATTTTTTGGGGATGATGAGGTACATAATCCGTTTCCGAATGTACCTCACAAAAAACCAAGACATCCGTTTTAGGATTCACAGAAGCCAGTGAGGGTAAATCAAAACTTAACTGATCGGCTAAAATAGGTCGTAAAACAGACATTTTTTAAGCTTTCATCCTTGGTTTAACACTGCTTAATCCGCCATCAACTGCTAAAACTTGGCCGGTTATCCAATTATTTTCAGGTTGTAAAAAGAAATAAATCACTTGAGCAATATCGGTGGTTTGGCCAATTCGTCCTAAAGGATGCATTTGTTCTGAGGCTTTTCTCATGGCCTCATTTTGGGTTAAAGCTTTGGTGAGTTCGGTTTCAGTCAAACCAGGTGCCACAACATTAAAACGAAG
>DNMA01000187.1 GCA_003489505.1 Legionellales bacterium
TTGATGAAGGCTGTTAAACGTTTTGATCCCAAAGTTGGGGTGCGTTTAGTTTCTTTTGCCGTGCATTGGATTAAATCAGAAATTCATGAATATGTGATTCAAAATTGGCGGATTGTCAAAATCGCTACAACCAAAGCACAAAGAAAATTATTTTTTAATTTGCGTCAAATGAAACAACGTCTCGGTTGGATGAAATCTGATGAAATTGATGCGATTGCAAATGATTTAGGTGTATCTCGTGAAGATGTATTGCAAATGGAGCAGCGTTTAAATTCAGCTGACGCCTCTATTTATGCAGAAGAACAAGACGATGAGCAATATAATTATGTTGCAAGACAATTACATGCCCCAGATAGTGATCCCAGTGTTATCGTGCAAGACCAAATGGAGTCAGAGCAACAACATAAACAATTACAAATGGCATTATCTAGTTTAGACGAAAGAAGCCAAGATATTTTAAGAAATCGTTGGCTTACAGAAGATGATGCAATGACTTTACAGGAATTAGCAGACAAATATGGCGTCAGCGCTGAGCGCATTCGCCAATTAGAAAAAAATGCCTTAGAAAAGTTGAAAAAAATAATGCATTAATTGATTTTGTCTAGCAGTTTTTGTTTCCATTCTTCTTCTAAAAACGCAGCTTTGACTGCGTTTTTTGTTATTTGTTTCATGAACGCATCTGAATACTGGAAAGTTTTTTGAACCAAATCATATTCTTTATCAATGGTCGTTGCCATAAAAGGCGGATCATCGGAATTGACGCTCACAGAAATACCTTGTTGTAATAATGCTGGCAGTGGATGAGCACTGATACTAGGATAAATACCCAATACGACATTACTGCTCGGACAGACTTCTAAATGTATTTGTAAATCTTTAAGCATGTCTAAAGTATTTTGGCTTTCTATGGAGCGCACACCATGACCGATGCGCTGAACCTTACAGGTTTGAATCGCAACTTCCATACTTTTGGCATCTCCCCATTCACCAGCATGAATGGTGGTTTTTAATCCAGCATGACGGGCAATATGATACGTTTTCTCAAAAAGTTGTGGTGGGAAATGAATTTCATCTCCACCTAAACCAAAGCCTGTGACAAAATAAAAAGGATGCTTTTGTGCTTCGAGAGCAACTTTTTCACAAGCCTCTACGCCAAAGTGTCGAACAGCAGTAGTGATGATTCGACCCACAATCCCAAAATCTTGATAAGCGTTTTCAATAGCTTCACCAATGGCAATTAAATGTTCATGAGAAGCGATGTGGCTGACTTTTTCTGCATGATCAGGTGAATACATCATCTCGGTATAAATAGTACCTTTGAGTGCGCTTTGTTTAAGATAATCATAGGTAATATCAAAATAATCGATAGGTTTTCTAATTAAAGCGGCCAATTCATCATAAACATTTAAAAAATCCATAAAATCTTTGGAAATATAGGATTGTTCTTGTTGATTAATGATGTGGCTGGGGAAGTCTAAATGATTACGCTTGGCAAGTATTTTAGCAATTGCAGGTCGAATGGTGCCTTCTAGATGAACATGTAATTCGGCTTTGGGTATCATAGATGATTCCAATTCATATAAAAAATTATACTAGCAGATTTTGATAAAAAAGATAAACTCCATATTTTGCTTGAGAATAAGTCCTATAATCGGTATAATTTTTATACCTTTTTAAGAGATTTTTTTAAATGAACATTTCCCTCGATATTGATAAGTTTTATGTTAGTCCTTTCGATAAAATGATGCGAGAGTATGATGCTGCGCATGATAAATCAATTTCTCAAATGAAAGAAATTGAAAAACATAAAAAAATTTCCAATTTACGTGATCATCCAATTGAAGCTGATGCAAAAGATAAAATCTGGGCAGGCTTTTAATCATGAGTATTTGGTTTAAACCGATTACTCTAGAAGATTTGCGAAAAAGAAATGAGAATACCTGTGCCAGTTATTTTGGTATTGAAATCACTGAAATTACTGAAGATTCTATGACTGCTATCATGCCAGTGACTCAAAAGGTTAAACAGCCGATTGGGATTGTGCATGGTGGTATGAATGTAGTGTTAGCTGAAACATTGGCTAGCAACGCAGCCAATTGTGTTGTCGATATCGAAAATTTTTATTGTGTTGGTTTAGAAATTAATATCAATCATATCCGTTCTGTGAGAGAGGGTAGGGTTAGCGCAATAACACGCCCTTTTCATCTGGGAAAGTCCACACAAGTTTGGCATATTGAACTATTTGATGATCAACAACGTATCACCGCTGTTTCACGCATGACGGCGTCCGTGTTAAAACGATGATGAATTTCTTTCATCATCATAGATAACCAAGAATCAATACCAGCTGTAGTATTGACCAATTCTAAATGATCAAAAAAATCAATTTTTAAATTTTTATGCCCATTTTCTGAAGCAAGCCAAATATTTTTAGAAAAATTTGAAGAAGTATAAAGGCTGAGACTAGGGCAGTTTATCGCTCGCTTTTCTTGTTTGGCAATAGCCAATTTTCTAAGTTCATAATAGTAGCGTTCAGGCG
Organism: Legionellales bacterium; assembly: GCA_003489505.1. GTDB lineage: Bacteria > Pseudomonadota > Gammaproteobacteria > Legionellales > Legionellaceae > UBA2653. The sequence goes on from DNMA01000187.1 coordinate 2,540, forward strand.
AATGGTTAATAAATTTTAATATTTTTGAGCGAATGCTTAAGAAAATTTTTTTTCTTTTTAAGTATTGAGCTCTTTTTAAGTTAGGCGGGTCTAATAAAAATAGGCCTTTAGGATAAATGCCTCTTTTTTCCAATTGATAAGCCATTTCAATGGCTAGCAAAGCATTGATAGAATAGCCTGCAAGATAAACTGCTGGCTTTCTTGAAAAAAACGCCCATTCTTTTTCAATGATCTGATTGGCTAACTCTGAAAAATGAAATGGATTTTTCTGACAGGAGATAATATCTGTATATTTCAGATTTGCAATTTTTGATACTTCATGTCGAGCACCTAGCATACCAGAGCCGATAAATATTACCTGCATGTTATTTTCTTTAAGTGTACAAATCGTTCTAAGCGGTGAGGAATTAAAGTCTTGATTTAAAATTTTTAGCATTATCCTTGGAGTATCTGTTTTTAAAAGTGTACGCCCAGGAAAAGTTTTGCCTGTTTTTTTTTCGATATCAATCATTAAATTCGCTAAGTCAATTGAATCAAAACCTTGATTTTCAAAAGTCTCATCTCTAAAGATCCTTCGAGTCTGGGAGTTATTTAATAAAGCCTTACTCATTAATGTAATATAATTATTTGAAAAGCTAGATTTATTTTTTTGATCAAAACGCAAAAGCTGTTTGCCAGTGACACCCAATGAGGGAGGTTTATCGCTTAGGATAATTTGAGGGATAAGGGCAAGGTAATTTAAATGCTCAAATAGCCAATCATAGAGTTCATGAACGATAAGACTGGTTTTTCCAGAAACTATCACAATCAGTTGGTCCTCGGCTGTTTGTTCAGCGCACAATTCTGAATGTAAAATATCTGGATGACTCGATAAGAGTTTCAGTAATGGTGAAACATCATACCAAATACCCCGAATTTTACGTTGATGGGAAATACGCCCCATCAGTTCAAGTTGTTGTTCAAAGATGTGCCCATGATCCCCAATTGATATCTTTTCAAAGTACTGTCCACGTACCGCAATGACACCATTTTTATCGATGATAACTTTTTTGCCTGGTAAAATTTCACCTTTAAAACCTTTTCCTAGAAGGGTATTTAAGTCTTGATATGCAATTTTGCGTCTGGCAATCACCCCACATTCCGTTGAGCCATAACTATCGAGTAGAAAACCGTTTGGAACTAAGCATTTTTTAAATGTTTCAATATGATATGCATTGATATTTTCACCAGTTAAGCTCATGGCCTGCCATGTTTGATGAACAATACTAGGATGATGCGTGATAAGAGAGGGAGTGCCATAAATTAAGGTATTTGTAGAGATTTTATCTTTTGCTGTTATGCTAAAATGCTGAGGAATGCCTGCTAGGAGCATCCCAAGACAATGTTTTGTAATAGCCCCAAACCAAGGTTTGATTAAACATACTGCCTTATCATAGTGATTAGACAATAAAACATCTTTTAGATAGGCTTGCGCTTCAAACAAAGCAAAATCTGTGTTTCTGATGACAGATTTTGGCACGCCAGTTGAACCTGAGGTTAAAATTAATAAATGAGGATGACGATGCCAATCGATATCTTTAGGCTGAGACATAGCGAATTGGTAACGAAGATGGTCGGTTTTTTCCCATTCAGGATTGTAAAAAATAACCAACTGATTTTCACTCCAAGCAGCTATTGCTTGTGTCAACCAATTGGGTTCTAAGCCATTGATACGAACAATTGACTGGCCAAAAAATTTTTTGCGGTAATCCTGGATATCCTGGTCAATTTCTTCATAGCTATATCCTTGCGCATCGATAAAATAGGCAATTTTTTTTCCATAATTTGTGACTAAAAATGGCCATAATTCTTTGAATGACTGAAACCGATTAAAGCAATCATTCCATGGCATGATAGGACTCTAAAATATTGACGGCAACCGTACCACCCATTCCTGCAGACCAATTCATCGCTCTTTTAGCTTTGGTTTTAGGACTTAAATTGAGGTTAAATGCAGGGTCAATTTCTTGAGGTATGATTGGAAGACGTCCTTGTTGAAGTCCCTCAGCAAGCATAGCAATCGAAAGTAAACATCCAGAGCCAAGGGTATGACCAAATGTTCTTTTAAAAGCACTAATATGAGGAAGCTGTGGAGAAAATAGTTTATGAATTAAATTGGCTTCAATAAAGTCCCAGGTTTTTGTACCTGTAGCATGTAGCGATAACCAATCAATGGTCGTATCTTTTTTCATTTGAGAAAGGGCTTCATGAACGGCCTCTTCAAGACCTAGGGCATTGGGTTCAGGTGCAATCAGATGGTGACAATCATTTTTAACTGAACCACCCACCCAGCGCGCAAGAGGTTGAAATTTTCTTTGAGCGGCATGGGCTGCTGATTCTAAAACAACCGCGACTGAAGCATCAATTGGGCGCATTCCATCTCTTTTGGCACAAAGTGGACGAGAATGAAATGAACTGGCAACAGCGCCGACGGCTTTTAAAGTTCTTTCAGTAAAGTTTGAGCTTTTGCTGACATCAGCGCAAACGACAACCACCACATCAGCAATATTGGAACGAATCAGTTGTGCTGCGAACCAAATCGCTTGTCCGCCAGTTGCTGATGCAGCACTGAGACTAAAATCTCCTGCACCAAACCCAAAACGAATTGCTAAGGGCGCTGCAATCGAATTACCTCTTAGTTTTGATAGAGTATAGGGATGAAGTTTTTCTGAGGACTCCTGATATGCTTGGAGAATAGAACTCATCATGCCTAGTGAAGAACCTGCAATAATCGCGGCTTTGGGTTGCCGAAATCGTTGACCCTTACCTCTTAAGCAGTTTCGCTCAGTCCATAACTGGGATTTTGACATGGCTTTTTCTACAGCAAGACATGCCTTGAGTGCATGAGGTCCTATCAATTGACGCTCTTTTTCAGGAATGGTTTCTATGAGTATTTCTAAGTTGGCATGAGCATGAAAAGCGAGGTCTTCATCTTTAAATGCGGCTTCAACTAATTGATGCTCTGAATAATCTCCAAATAATGCCCCCCAAGATGAAATCACTACATCATTCAATATCATGGCTTGATAAATCCTTTTTTCATTTCGTCATCATAAAACTATAAGATGAATACCATTACAAAACATAATTTAAAAATTTGGTCAACTCGTTATTTCATGTTGAATGATTTTTGTGATGGCCTCAATCCATTCTGGCTCACTATTTAAGCAAGGGAGATATTCAAAGGCTTCACCACCTAAAGAAAACCATTGCTCTTTAGCTGTAATGGCAATTTCTTCTAAGGTTTCTAAACAATCGGCTACAAATGATGGACAGGCAACTTGAAGTTTTCGAATACCTTTATCGTATAGATGTTTGAGACTTTCATCGGTAAATGGTTTAATCCATGGGGTTTTGCCTAATCGAGATTGAAAACTTACGGTATAATTCGGCTGCTCAATGCCTAAGGCCTGTGTTAAGAGATGTGAATTGATAAAACATTGCTGTCGATAACAGCCTTGCACCTGAATCACATCTAAACTACAACTGCCTTGGCAGACAGGCCGACAGCCAATGGCTTCCAGTTGTCTTTCGGGTAAGCCATGATAACTTAATATCAAATGATGGTTTTTTTTAACTTTATTTTTTAAATTGAGGGTCAGTGCTTCAATATAGGCCGGATGGTCAAAATAATCTCTGATGAATGCATAAGAGGGGATGACTTGTTCTTGACTGAAAATTGCCATGACTTTTTCAATACTTGAACCTGTGGTTGCAGAGGCATACTGAGGATAAAGTGGGAATATGATAAGCTTTTCACAGTCTTTTAAGTCTTCTAATCCTTGTTGAATGGAAGGACTACCATAACGCATCCCCATGGCGATTTTGACGTGTTTCCCGACATGATCCTGTAGTTTCTTGGTCAGTTCTTGCGTGTGTACCATCAAGGGTGAACCTTGTTCTGTCCAAATGGTTTGATAATTATGAGCTGATTTTTTGCTACGAAAGGGTACAATAATGCCTTGCACTAAAATCAATCGAATCCAGTAAGGTAAATCAATCACGCGTTTATCCATTAAAAATTCGTTTAAATATTTTTTAACAGATGCGGTACTGGGAGAGTCAGGGGTGCCCAGATTAATGAGTAGAATACCGGTTCTTTTCATGGCTTTTCAAAGAAGATCAAATTGCACTTAGAATTATCATTGATTCATCAATCGGTCAAGATGAATCAAACTAGAATTAAAAAAAAGCCCGCATCAGAGCGGGCTTTAGGATTCATCAAGCTTAGAATGGAATATCATCATCTAATAATTCAAAACCTTCATGTTGGTCCATCGCTGCAGGCGCAGGCGCTTGCTGCGCACGAGCTGCAGGTGCGGCTTGACGGCTAGCTGCAGGTGCTGCTGACATATCAGCACTACCTTGACGCGTATCGAGTAATTGCATTTCATTGGCAATGATTTCAGTGGTGTAGCGTTCAACACCTTGTTGGTCTTGCCATTTACGAGTACGAAGACTGCCTTCGATGTAAATTCTGGAACCTTTTTTGGTATATTCACCAGCAATTTCACCTAAACGATTATAAAATACAACGCGATGCCATTCTGTTCTATCTTGTTTTTCACCTGTTTGCTTATCTTTCCAGGTTTCAGATGTTGCAATAGATAAAGTGGAAACAGCATTCCCATTAGGCATATAACGTACTTCAGGGTCGCTACCGACATTTCCGATTAAAATAACTTTATTAATTCCGCGTGCCACAATTTGCTCCGTAGGTTTTCTCGATGAAAATTATAACTGAAACACACCACAGGCTCAAATATTTTGATAAATTTTGACCAATTATTTTTTGGTTTTAGGCTATTCATTGAACAACGGTGTTTGGGGTGTTAAAATGACGAGATTAAAAGCTTGAAGTCATATTATGCAAAAAAGATTTGAAAATAAAAAAATCATATTGGGTGTGTGTGGAGGTGTTGCTGCTTATAAAAGTGTTGATCTTGCTCGTCAATTACAGCAAGAAGGCGCATTAGTACAAGTGGTGATGACTGAATCCGCTCAAGATTTTATTGGTCAGCAAACCTTTCAAGCAGTCACCGGTTTTCCGGTCTGGACTTATACCAATGATGCCAGTTTTGAACGCTCCATGGCGCATATTGATTTAAGTCGTTGGGCTGATATGGTCGTCATTGCCCCAGCCACAGCAAATTTTATGGCGAAAATGGCACATGGCATGGCAGATGATTTACTGTCTTTATTGTGTTTAATGGTAGATGTGCCCGTTTTAGTCTGTCCTGCAATGAATATGCACATGTGGGCGCATCCGGCAACGCTTGCCAATACCAAAACCCTAGAAGAACGTGGCATCTTGATTGTTGGACCCGATAGTGGTTCGCAAGCCTGTGGTGATGTAGGGTTAGGGCGTATGCGTGAACCAGAATGGATTATGGATGCTGTGGAGCTGGCACCCATTTATCAAATCCTTAAAGGCCTGCGTTTTGTAGTCACAGCAGGACCAACGCGTGAAGCGATTGACCCTGTTCGTTTTATTAGTAATCAAAGCTCTGGTTTAATGGGATATGCTTTGGCTAATGCATTAGGCTTTGCAGGCGCTGAGGTGGTTTTAATTTCAGGTCCTTGTCATTTGGCTGTACCACCAGGCATTGAGTATGTGTCGGTTGAAACCGCTCAAGAAATGTATGAAGCAGTCGTTTCACATTTAAAGCCGCAAGATATCTTTTTAGGAGTGGCGGCTGTTTGTGATTTTAAAATCAATCAGCCTGCAGAACAAAAAATTAAAAAACAGCATCAAGCTGCAGGGCTTTCTTTATCGCTTGAGCCCTGTGTAGATATATTAAAAACTGTAAAAGAAAACCAACTTGCCAAACTTGTGATTGGTTTTGCTGCAGAAACAGAAAATACCTTAGAAAATGCTCGAGAAAAACTCAATCAAAAAGCTGATATCATCATTGCCAATACCGTAGGTCAGCAATTGGTATTCGGTCAAGATAGCAATCAAGTCTGTATCGTGACAAAAGAACAAGAAATCCCTTTGGCGAAGGCTAATAAATTAGTTATTGCCAGACAATTAGTTGAATTTTTTAAAACACATCTCAATTTTTAGGACAAGCTATGAAAAATATTGTACAAGTAAAAATTTTAGATAGTCGTATTGGAGATAGTATTCCATTTCCAAGTTATGCCAGTGAAGGTGCTGCCGGTCTTGATTTGAGAGTGTGTACAGATAAAGCAATCACCATTGAGCCCGGTCAAGTTGAATTATTATCAACAGGGATTGCGATGTATTTAGCTGATCCGAATTATGCCGCCGTTTTACTGCCTCGTTCAGGTTTAGGTCATAAACATGGGATTGTGTTAGGCAATTTAGTGGGGCTGATTGATTCAGATTATCAAGGTGAAATCAAGGTGTCTTGCTGGAATCGAGGCCATATTGCCTATGAAATTCAACCTGGTGAGCGTATCGCGCAATTAGTGATTTTACCTGTTGTGCAAGCACAATTTAAATTTGTAGAAGAGTTTGCTGCTTCTGAAAGAAGTGAGGACGGTTTTGGTAGTTCAGGAAGATTATAATGTCAAAAATGTATAAAATTTTAGATTGCCACCCAGGTATTTTTCGAGCTTATGATATTCGAGGCCTGGTCGATGAGCAATTAAATGAAAATGTTTATTTTTCAATAGCCTGTGCCATGGCCAAGATTTTAAAAAATTTAGGCCGTCATCAAATTGTTTTGGCTTGGGATGGTCGCTTAACCAGTCTAGATTATGCCAATGCGCTTGAACAAGGTTTAGGTTTACATGGCATTGAAGTGGTGCGTTTGGGTTTAGTACCAACGGCTTTAATGTATTACGCTACCGCTAAATTAGGCATTGATAGTGGCTTAATGGTCACGGGCAGTCATAACCCTAAAGAATATAATGGTTTAAAAATTGTTTTAGCAGGTCAAACCGCTCGCCAAGAAGAGATTCAAGACATTTTCCAAGCAATACAACTGCTACAGAAAGATAAGAACTATCCTTGGGTGAACTATGGTTCAAAAGAGGTCGATATTTTAAGTCCTTATGTTGAAGAAATTGTTGGTGATATTCAATTGAAGAGGCCTTTAAAAGTGATTGCTGACTATGGTCATGGAGTGGGGGCTGTCATTGGTAATACGATTTTGGAAAAATTAGGATGTGAAGTCATTTCCTTATTTGATACCGTCGATGGCACATTCCCTGCTCATCACCCTGATCCAACTGTTCCTAAGAACTTAATTGATTTACAACAAGCATTAAAAGTTCATGGAGCCGATGTTGGGGTCGCATTTGACGGTGATGCTGACCGATTAGGTGTTGTATCTGCTGAAGGTGAAATTATTTGGCCAGATAGACTAATGCTAGTTTTAGCGCGAGATGTTTTAAAAAGAAAGCCAGGTGCTTCAATTGTTTATGATGTTAAATGCTCTAAACAATTAAAAGATGGTATTATTGATGCCGGTGGACGAGCTATCATGTCGCCAACGGGTCACTCATTAGTTAAAAAAATTATGCGTGATGAAAAGGCAGAACTGGCTGGAGAAATGAGTGGGCACATCTTCTTTAAAGAAAGATGGTATGGTTTTGATGATGGGATCTATAGCGCTTGCCGTTTACTAGAAATCTTAAGTCAATTTACTTCCATGACCGAATTACTGGCCACCTTGCCTAGTACACCTTGTTCAACACCAGAAATTAAAATTGATATACCAGAGGATAAAAAATTTCAATTTATGCTCACATTTGCCAATGATGCAAAATTTGAAAATGCCTCTTTGATTACCATTGATGGACTTCGATTAGAGTTTGAATTTGGTTGGGGGCTATTAAGAGCTTCAAATACTTCACCCTGTTTAGTTTCTCGGTTTGAAGCCAGTAATGAAGAAAACCTTTTGAATATTCAAAAACTATTCAAGGAACAGATCTTAAAAATTGACCCGAGTTTGATTATCCCTTTTTAAGATGATAAATCAAAACTTCTTTGAAAAGCTGGCCTTGCATTCTTGCAGCTAGCTTTTTTTCATGGATGATTTGATACCCTTGTGCAAAAGCTTGTGTTTGAATAAACGCTGGATGGTAACTGATTCGGCCATTCGCTTGAAATTCATAAGGGGCAGTTGCGCTGATTTCTATGCTAAAAATTAACTCTTGAAGAGTTGGGAAAGAAAAAATCTTTTCAAAATGGCGGATGTAAGGGGAGACATCAAGTGCAAATAAACTATCAAACTCCTGAGCGTATTTTTCTAAAAATTCGATTGCATCGCCGTGATGTAATTCATCATAACAGTTTTTTTGTTGGGCTTTTTCAAGCATTTTTGGAGACAGGTCAACCCCAATTAAATAGGTGCAGGCATTTTTAATGACCCTACCTGTCAAACCTGTCCCACAACCAATTTCTAGTACCCTATGAAAATGCTTATTCTTTAAATAATGACTTAAAAAATTTGGAATTTGATATTTTAAATGATGTTTTAAGTCATGATCATAATGTCCAGCATACTGTTCAAAAAGCTCTGTGACATATGCCTGATGATGTAAGAAATTATCTTGATGATGAATAAGGGTTTCTAAAATAAATTGAATATGAGGGCTATTTTTTATTTTTTGAGCTGCCTCCCAGTAAAAGCGAGCCGCTTTCAAATTTTGTTGTTGCCAATAGATACAGGCCAAATTGTAAATGGCATCAAAATGTTGAGTATTTTTTTGTAAAAGAATTTGATAATGAAATAAAGCTGCATCTAAATGATGATTTTTTTGAAGACATGCCGCTAAATTAAAACGAAATTCGATATGTTCTGGATGCAAATACACTAGCTCATTATAGATGTGAATAGCCTGAGAGAGGTGTTGATACTCTACATAAAGACTTGCTAAATTGATTTTAGTGGGGAGATGTTGTGGGTGATTTTTGATATTAAATTTAAAATAACTCAAAGCATGTTTAAGTTTTTTTTGTTTCCAATAAATAACAGCTAAATTACAGATGACATCCGCATCCCAAGGTCGTAAATCTTGAAGTTTTTCAAAGCTTTCTTCTGCACCTGTCCAAAAACCTAGTGACATTTGTGCAACACCTAATGGAAATAGAGCTTGATGAAATTGCGGGGCATGTTGATGGATGTAATATAAAATGATGGAGCTTAATGACCAATCATTTTTTTTAAAATGAAAGAGCGCTTCTTGATAAAGTCTTTGTAACTCCCAAGCAGGAGGGGAGAAGGACTCCAGTTTAAGTATGGGGTAAGATGCCATGATGAATCATTTGTTGTTTTAATTGTAAAAGGGCAAGTCCTCGATGACTGATACGATTTTTTTCTGAGGACTCAAGCTCTGCTGCTGAGCAGTTTTTGGATTCAACTAAAAATAAAGCATCATAACCAAAGCCATTTTCACCTCGTTCTTCGTGTAAAATTTTTCCATCCCACTGTCCTAGACCAATTAAGGGACAAGGGTCTTTGGCGTGTCTTAGAAAAACCATGGCACAATAAAAATAAGCTTCTCGATGTTGCATTCCTTTCATGTTTTGAAGTAACAATAGACGGTTTTGTTCATCGGTTGCATGCTCGCCAGCATAACGGGAGGAATAAATCCCTGGTGCGTCTTTTAAAACAGGAACAACCAGACCAGAATCATCAGCAATCACAGGTTTTTGCGTATATAAGCTTATAGCTCTGGCTTTAATCAGAGCATTTTCAAAAAATGTCAGTCCAGTTTCTTCAGGGACTGGTGCATGAAAAGATGATGCTCCCATACAAGTCATAGGCGCAAGAATTTCAGAAATTTCTTGGAGTTTATGAGCATTATGTGTTGCTATGATTAACATAGTTATTCTTCTAATAATTGACAAAATCACCTGAGCGGTCTTCATCAGGGGTACAACCCCCAACCCCATTGGTACACGTTCCACCAGCAGTATTTTTAACGGTTTCACCATATTCGCTCATATTGGTGCAAGCACTTAAGAATATGAACATACCTATTAGGCAAAATTTATTAAAATTCATCAAATCAGTCCATTGTTTTAATTTAAAACTATGATAACTGAGTTTTATAAGCGGTGGAAGAGATATTCAATTAACAGTTACAACCAAAATTGCCTTTGACACAAAAGCCTTCAATGCCGGCTTTTTTACAAAACACCCTATCTTTTCGGCAAAAACAATAGGAAGAATTTTTAATACAGACCTTGCCTCGGTAGTTAGTACATAAAGCGACATCTTTAGCAGCCAATAGATGACTGCTAAAACATGTCGTGATTAAGACAAGAATGAAATTTTTAATCATATTTTAATTACTTTTAATTTATTGGACTTTGGATTGAAGTGTAAAAAATAAGACTAATTTGTCTTGAATTCATCACGCTCAGGGTGTCATGCTCCAGCAGAAAAAAGTTTTAAAAAAATCGCAAAAAAATCTTGACCTACAAATGAAAATTTGTTGCGCCCTTTATTAACATAAAGGGCGCCTGTTTCTGAGAAAAAAATTCAAATGGAACAGTGAAATGCAACAAATCAAAGAACAATTACAAAAATTTCGCCAAGAAATCTATGATTTATTCATTAAAAGACCCGATGCTATATTTAATTTATTAGATGCGCTAAGTAGCGATGGCCATCAATATAAAAGCGTTGTAGAATTAAGCCAATCGCCACGTTTCGAACGTGAATACAGTAGTATAACCGATGCAATCACACATGGTTTGAGTGACGTTGATTTCAAAAAAATACAAATGCAGGTATTTAACCATACCAGAGCGACAGTTAATCGCCCTCATTTATTTTTTACGGATTGCACCAACAATCCAAGGCCCTATGCAAAAGTTATGCGAGAAAGAGAAATTGTTCATTTCCCTAATCCCGCGCCTGGCAATAAGCCGATTTGTGTGGGACATCAATATTCTTTATTAGCAATGGCCCCTCAGGGGGAGCGTTCTAAAAATGGGCGTTGGTTAATCCCACTTTCCATGCAAAGAGTTGGTTTAGATGAAAAAGGAAATGAAACGGGGGTTCAACAAGTGCTAGAGCTAATCGATGAACTGGGTTTAGAAGATGAGCTATGCATCAATACAGGTGATTCTTTATATGGTTCTGAAGCATGTCGCAAAAAAGCTGTTGCTAAGCAAAATTTGGTACAGATGTTTCGGCTGTCCAATAAGCGTAAGCTCTATCGAGCGCCAGAATATTTAAAGGTCCAAGGCCCAGGGCGAAGAAAGCTTTTTGGTGATAAGGT
>DNMA01000077.1 GCA_003489505.1 Legionellales bacterium
TGAAGAACTATTTATTTTACAAAAATGGATGCGTGCTTTAAAAGTTAATAACATTGATTTTCGTTTGAGACAAAAAGATTTCAGTGGCGATCAATACCACTTGGCACAAAGTCAAAATTCTTTGAATTATGCCGAAATTGAAAATCAAAATGCTATTTTATTATTGGGAACCCATTTGCAAAGAGAAGTCCCATTAGCAATGGCAAAAGTTCGTAAGGCATTTTTGAATGGCGCTAAAATCTGCTCTTTAAATGTTGCTGATTATCCAATGACTGCAGCAGTTCATACGTCAATTGCAGTTGAACCTTTAGCATTTGAAAAACATTTATTAGCTTTGATTGAAGCACTCAAAATTAAAATTGATGACATTCCTTCATCTTGGACTAAAGACATTCAAGTTGAAAAGAAACATCAAGAAATGGCTAAAGCACTGAAGGCAGATAAAGCAAGCATTATCACTGGAGCAATCTTTGAGAATCATCCACGTTATCATGTTTTACGTTATTTGATTGAACAAATTTGCAAACACACTGAAATCAAATGGGTACATTTATCAGCAGGAGCCAACACTGAAGGTGCGTGGTTTGCAGGCTTTGTTCCGCATTTAGAAGCAGTAGGTCGGATTGCAGAACATCAAGGTCTTGATGTTGAAGATGCTTTAAAACAAAACCTTAAAGCTTACATCTTGCATGGTGTTGAGTCTGATTATGATTTTGATGACGCAAATCTTGCCAATCAAGCTTTTGAACAAGCGGAATTTGTTGTTGCTGTGACATCTTTTAAAACAGAAAGCCTCATGCGTAATGCAGATGTCTTATTACCGATGTCAACTTTTGCAGAAACATCTGGCACTTATGTCAATGTCGACAAAACCTGGCAATCTTTTGAAGGAGCTGCCCAGCCTTGTGATACTGCTCGACCTGCTTGGAAAATTTATAGGGTATTGGCAAACCTAAGCCATTGCGATGGTTTCGATTATAGCTCAAGTCAAGAATTATTAGAGGAGTTAAAAAAACTATCTCCAGTAACATCTGACGCACAATACATCTTGCCAAAAGATACTGCGAAATTGTCTGAAGGCATTTATCGTGTTGCTGAGGTCGCATTATATGGTTCTGATATGTTCGTTAGACATGCGCTTCCTTTACAACATTCAGCATCAGCAGATTCAATCAATGTCAAAATCAGCTCTAAGTTAGCACATGACTTAGGAATTAAAGAAAATCTGACTATGATTCAAGGCCATAATGAGTTAACATTGCCTGCTATACAAGACGAAGGTTTAGCAGAAAATGTAATTATTACGCCAGCTGCTTGCAAAGAAACCAAAATATTAGGATCAAGTTTTACAGCTATTGAAATAAAATAGCTGTAAAAGTAGATATTAACAATAACCAAAGAAGGTCATATCATATGCTTTATGATTTAGCTACATTAATTTGGGTCATTATAAAAATTGTTGCTGTTTTGATTCCAGTCCTCATCATCGTGGCATTTTATACACTGGCTGAACGTAAGATTATTGGATATATCCAATTGCGTATTGGCCCTAATCGAGTGGGCTTAAGAGGGGTACTTCAACCCTTTGCGGATATTTTAAAACTAATACAAAAAGAAGTGATTATTCCTAATAAGTCCAATCGCTATTTGTTTATTGTTGCGCCATTGTTTTCCTTTATTCCGGCTGTGGTCTCTTGGGCTGTGATACCATTCGACCAAGCCATGGTTCTCGCTAATATTAATGCCGGGGTCTTGTTTTTATTTACAATGAGCTCACTAGGCGTTTACGGTATCTTAATCTCTGGATGGGCATCAAATTCTAAGTATGCGATGTTAGGTGCTTTAAGAAGTGCTGCACAAACTATTTCCTATGAAATAGCCATGGGCTTTGCTTTAGTAGGCGTACTTTTAGCTGCCGGAAGCATGAACGTAACTGATATTGTTTTATCTCAAGAGGGTGGTATTTTACACTGGTGGTTTATTCCATTATTCCCATTATTTATGGTGTTTTGGATTTCAGGTTTAGCCGAAACAAACCGAGCACCTTTTGACTTAGCAGAGGGTGAATCTGAGTTGGTCGCAGGCTTCCACGTGGAATACTCATCAGTTGGTTTTGCGATTTTCTTTATGGCAGAATATGCCAATATGGTTCTTATTTCAGCGATGACTGTGTTGTTTTTCTTGGGTGGCTGGTTGTCTCCATTCCAAGGGATGCCATTTCTTGAAAATATCTTTTTTATTGTGCCCAATATTGCTTGGTTCTTTATTAAAGTTATCTTTTTTATGTTTGTATTTGTCTGGGTCAGAGCAACATTACCACGCTATCGCTATGATCAACTCATGCGTTTAGGTTGGAAAGTATTAATTCCAGTTACAATTGTTTGGTTGGCCGTAACCGCTACCATGGTTATGTTAAAAGCACCCATTTGGTTTAATCATTAATAACGAGCAGCAAAATGAAAAAATTTATGTCACAAGTAAATCATTATCTGCGGAGTTTTCTCTTCATTGATATTTTGAAGGGTCTACGTTTAACAGGAAAATACCTTTTCAAAAAGAAAATTACTGTTCAATTTCCTGAAGAAAAGACCCCCTTGTCACCACGTTTTAGGGGCATGCTAGCATTAAGACGATATCCTAATGGTGAAGAGAGATGTATTGCATGTAAATTGTGCGAGGCAACTTGTCCGGCTTTGGCTATTACCATTGAATCCGAAGAACGAGCAGATGGAAGCCGACGAACAACTCGTTATGATATTGATATGTTCAAATGTATCAATTGCGGTTTATGTGAGGAATCTTGTCCAGTTGATTCTATCGTTGTTACACCGATACAACATTATCATATGGACAGCCGTGGTCAAAATATTATGACTAAAGAAAAACTTTTAGCCATTGGTGATTTAATGGAAGAGCAAATTGCAGCCGATCGCCAAGCTGATCATCAATACCGATAAGGATTGGACATAAGTATGAGAGAATATCTTTTTCAAGCCATTTTTTATTTAAGTGCAGCATTAGCCATTTCAGGTGCTGTGGCAGTTGTTTTACAGAAAAACCCTGTTAGAGCGGTATTATCCTTAGTATTCAGCTTTTTTATGGTTTCGATTATTTGGGTCATGTGTAATGCTGAATTTTTAGCATTAGTACTAGTACTAGTCTATGTTGGTGCTGTGATGACGCTATTCTTGTTTGTGGTCATGATGCTCAATATTGACGTCGAGGTCGAGCAGTCATTCCCAAAAGTCGTATTTCCTATTGCTATAGCCTTATTAATTGCATTTTTAGGAATTCTGTGGTCGGTGATGCCTAAAGATTTACTAGCAAAAGCGGTTGAGCAAACTGCTGTAATGACAACTAACTCTGTGCCGAATACGGTTGCGATTGGTCAAGTTTTATATATTGATTATATTGCACCGGTAGAATTAACTGCTTTATTATTATTAGTTGCGATTATTGCCTCCATTACGCTGGTGCATCGTGGCCCAAGAAACATCAAACGCCAAGATGTAAAAAAACAGATCATGGTTCGCTCAAAAGACCGTGTCAAACTCGTTGATATCACTCCCGACAATAAACGATAAGAGATTAAGATGATACCTATTACACATTTAATGATTTTAAGTACAATTTTATTTACCTTAGGCATTATTGGCGTCATTGTTAATCGTCGCCAGGTCATTTTATTATTGGTTTGTATTGAGCTTTTATTAATGGCTGTGAATACAAACTTTATTGCCTTCTCCCATTATCATGGCCAAATCACAGGTCAAATTTTTGTTTTCTTTATTTTAGCGGTTGCTGCAGCAGAGGCTGCTATTGGTTTAGCAATAGTGATGTTGCTGTATCGTAAAAAAGGAAATATTAACATGATAAACATGAATGAATTGAAAGGATAATGATTGTGAATATGAAATTAGCCACGTTAATATGTGTATTTGCTCCTTTTATTGGAAGCATTATTGCAGGCTTTCTCAGAAAGCAAATTGGTAAAGTGGGTGCTCATTCCGTAACCATTTTAGGCTTGGCCGTCTCTTTTATTGCAGCTATTTATATTGCATGTCAGATAGGTAATATTGAAGGGAATTCATTAAATTTTAATTTATATACATTCATCAGTGGAAGCGTTTGGTTTCCTTATCAATTCAATATTGGTTTTTTAATTGACCAGTTAACTGTACTGA
The DNA here is from genome assembly GCA_003489505.1 of Legionellales bacterium. Taxonomy (GTDB): domain Bacteria; phylum Pseudomonadota; class Gammaproteobacteria; order Legionellales; family Legionellaceae; genus UBA2653. The sequence continues at coordinate 4,185 of DNMA01000077.1, forward strand.
TGATGTTGGTGGTGACTTTTGTATCCTTACTGGTACATATTTACAGTATTGGTTATATGGATGGTGATGATGGTTATCAGCGCTTTTTCAGCTATATTTCCTTATTTACTTTTATGATGTTGATGTTGGTGACTGGCAATAACTTCCTGCAATTATTTTTCGGCTGGGAAGGTGTTGGTTTAGTTTCCTATTTGTTAATCGGATTTTGGTATACCCGTGAATCTGCTATTGAAGGAAGTTTAAAAGCCTTTTTGGTCAACCGTGTGGGTGATTTTGGTTTTATTCTTGGTATTGGTTTAATCATGGTCAATGTTGGATCATTAGACTATAGCGCTTTATTCCAATCTAATTTTGCATTAGCTAATAAAAGCATTTCATTAGGATTTACAGATGTTTCACTGGTAACACTGATTTGTATTACTTTATTTATTGGTGCGATGGGTAAATCTGCACAAATACCTTTACACGTCTGGTTACCTGAATCGATGGAAGGTCCCACACCAATTTCTGCATTAATTCATGCTGCAACGATGGTGACTGCTGGTATCTTTATGGTATCGCGTTTATCACCTTTATTTGAGTTAAGTGAAACAGCCCGTTCATTTATTATTATTATTGGTGCAACTGGTGCGCTGTTTATGGGATTGATTGGTATTGTCATGAACGATATCAAGCGAGTGGTAGCTTATTCCACCTTGTCTCAACTTGGCTATATGATGGTAGCCCTTGGTGCCTCTGCATACTCTGTTGGTGTGTTTCATCTTCTAACACATGCATGTTTTAAAGCCTTGTTATTTTTAGCAGCAGGCTCAGTGATTATGGGTATGCACCATGAACAAGATATGCAAAAAATGGGTGGCCTCAAAGAAAAGATGCCTATTACCTTTTGGACATATATGATTGGCTCTTTAGCTTTATGTGCATTCCCCCCGTTTGCAGGGTTTTTCTCAAAAGATAGTATTATTTCTGCAGCACATCATGCACAAGTTCCAGGCCACCAATACGCTTACTGGTGTGTAGCAATTGGTGCAATGGTCACTGCTTTTTATACTTTCAGAAGCTTATTTTTAACTTTCTATGGAAAATTTAGAGGCGATGATCATACCTGGGAACATATGCATGAATCTCCTTGGGTTGTTTGGTTACCTTTAGTGTTATTGGCGATTCCATCAGTGATTATTGGTTGGATTTTATACCACCCCATGGTGGTTTCTGAACCGGGTTTATTAGGCCAATCTGTTGCTCATTCTGAACACTTGCATTTTGCTGCAACACCAATAAAGGCTATTTTTGAAGGTATTTTAGAACTACCATTCTGGTTATCTTTATTAGGTGCGGGCTTGGCTTGGTTCTTTTATATTTTCCGTCCAGAACTTCCCAATATCTTGGTTAAAAAGTTTTATGGTTTCTATTACATTTTGATTAATAAATTTGGATTTGATGCTTTTAATCAATTTTTCTGGGTTAATGGTGCTAAGAATCTAGGACAATTCTTTTTTCGTTTTGGTGATCAAAAGATTATTGACGGTTATGCGGTCAATGGTTCAGCTCATGTAGTTGCAAAAATTGCATCGGCAGTTCGCCAGTTACAAACCGGGTACCTTTTCCATTATATCGCTGTAATGGTATTAGGTTTGTTAGGTATTTTATTTTGGTTTTTGCTTTCATAGGCGTTGAGGATTGACATATGCCACATTACTTAAATATTTTAATTTGGTTTCCTATAATAGCTGCTTTTGCAATATTATTTTTTCCTAAAACTGCAAATCAATCAGCAAAATCTGTCGCTTTGTTGGTTGCTGTTGTTTCATTAGTCATATCCCTTAAAATGGCTATGGCATTTAATCCTAACTTAACCGGTATGCAGTTTGTACTTGACCAAGACTGGATTACCATGCTCAATATTCGTTATCACTTAGGGGTCGATGGACTATCCTTGATCTTAATTGTATTAAGTATTTTTACGAATATTGTGGTCATTTTAGCAACTTGGAACAGTATTCATCAAAAGGTGAATCAATATCTTGCAGCATTTTTATTCCTGCAAGGTTTATTGGTGGGTGTGTTTTCTGCCATGGATGCCATTTTATTTTATGTATTCTGGGAAGCGACATTAATTCCTATGTATTTAATTATTGGTATTTGGGGATCAGATAGAAGAATTTACGCAGCGATTAAGTTCTTCTTATACACCTTCTTAGGTTCTATTTTAATGCTTGCCGCATTGATCTATGTCTCAAATCAAACCAATTCTTTTGATATTCAGACTATGTATGCTGCCCCATTAACATTATTTGCGCAAAAGCTTATTTTTATTGCTTTCTTTTTAGCATTTGCTATCAAGATTCCTATGTTCCCAGTTCATACATGGTTACCTGATGCTCATACAGAAGCGCCTGCAGGTGGTTCCATTATGTTGGCGGCAATTCTTTTGAAATTAGGTGGCTATGGTTTCTTACGCTTTTCATTACCTATCGTCCCCGATGCTTGCCAGTTTTTTGCGAAATCAATGGTGACTTTATCTCTGATTGCAGTGGTATATATTGGTTTAATTGCAGTCATCCAAAAAGATATGAAAAAGCTTATTGCTTATTCTTCAATCTCTCATATGGGTTTTGTAACATTAGGTATTTTTGGTATTTATTTGTTACCACCAGCACAAGCCTTACAAGGTGCGGCTTTATTACTTGAAGGTGCTGTTATCATCATGATTTCCCATGCATTTGTATCTAGCGGCATGTTTGCAGGCGTTGGATATGTTTATGATCGTATGCATACTCGCATGATTCATGATTTTGGTGGAATTGTTGAGTCGATGCCTGTTTATGCAAGTTTCCTTATGCTTTTTGCTATGGCGAATGCTGGATTACCTGGAACCTCTGGATTTATTGGTGAGTTTATGGTGATTTTAGGTGCTATGCATATCAATTTCTGGGTAGCATTCTTAGCGGCAACGACATTGATATTAGGTGCAGCTTACACCTTATGGATGTATAAGCGCGTTATTTTTGGTGCAGCGGCTAACGCTAAAATTGCACAATTAAAAGATTTGACTGCTTATGAATGGATGGCATTTTTCTTGCTAGCAGTATTTGTTCTATTGATTGGCGTCTATCCAAATTGGTTAATGACTTATTTACATCAATCAATTCATCAATTAATGGTATTTGCATATAAAACTAAAATTTAAGGTTATTAAATATGTTGAATCTTACAAGAGCATTTATTTTTTCATCACCGGTATTTTTAGTATTTCTTACATCTATTTTTGTCATGATGTTTGATTTATTTAAACCAAAATCAAAAGTTACTATAATCGGTGCTCTTCTTGGAATCGCAGTTGCCATTGGGGTGACTTGCTTTTTTTATCCCAATGTCCATTCCTTGATTTGGTCTGAATTATTTATTGTGGATAATGCAACCTACTTGATGCAAATATTTATTTTGCTGACTGTTGGTTTATCTATTTATTTTTCTTCTCACCGTTTCAAATCCTTAGATAGTGAAAGAGGGGATATTTTAAGTCTTTATTTATTATCAACTGTCGGTATGATGTGTTTGGTGGCAGCACAATCTTTCTTGTCTATCTATATTAGTTTAGAGCTCACTTCTTTGCCTTTATATGCGCTGGTTGCCTCACAAAGACAAAGCACAGACGCAATTGAAGCGGCAGTGAAATACTTTATCATGGGCGCAATTGCATCAGTATTTATCTTGTTTGGTATTTCAATGCTTTATGGATTAACTGGTAGTGTTGATTTAGTGAAAGTGGCTAAAATTTTAGAAATTAATGCTTCTTCACAATCTTTAATGATTTTATTCGCATTAATATTCATTATTGCTGGTGCTTCATTTAAATTGGCTTTGGTGCCATTTCATATGTGGATACCTGATGTCTACTCTGGTGCGAATCCTGTGATGACGCTATTCCTAAGTGCTGCACCAAAAATTGCAGGCTTTGCAATTTTTTTAAGACTTTCCTTGTCTGGTCTTTTCGATATTTTACCTATTACCCATCATCTATTAGCCTTTTTAGCTTTAGTATCGATTATTTTTGGTAATCTTTGTGCTTTAGTTCAAAAAGACTTGAGACGATTATTAGCTTATTCCACAATCTCTCATATGGGTTATGCAATACTTGGTTTTGTTGCTGGTGGACAAGATGGTGAAACAGCTTCATTATTCTATATTCTTGTTTATGCTTTGATGACTGTTGCCGGATTTTCTGCAATTTTGATAGCTAAAGAAGATAAACCCTATTTATTAAAAGTCTCTGACTTACAGGGTTTAAGTAAGACTACACCTTGGTTAGCAGCGATGTTAATGATTGTCTTCTTCTCTATGGCCGGTATTCCACCTGCTATCGGTTTTTTTGCTAAATTCTTTGTAATTAGAGCATTAGTAGATTCATCGATGTATCTTTATGCAATTTTTTCATTAATTTTTGCTGTCGTTGGTACGTTCTACTATTTGAAACTTATTAAAACAATGTATTTTGATGCCCCTGAACTCAATGAGTTACCTGTTGAAGTTTCAATGGTTTCTAAGACGGTTTATGCCGTTCAAGCCTTAGCCTTGTTGGTATTGGGACTCATGCCTAATTTATTAATTAGCGCTTGTTTGGAAGCTTTTTAAAAGCTTTCAAACCAACCAGCTTTCACGGACGTTGCTGGTGTTGCATTCTGAAGGATATCTAATTTTATAAGATTACTTTATATGAAATTCAAATAATAAATATAAGGTATAGGGGTCTTATGGAAAGCGTACGCTCAGCCGAAGTCGTCGTGATTGGCGGAGGAATTGCTGGAATTAGTGCAGCACTTAAAATTGCTACAACACATAACGTCTTATTACTGGAACGAAAACATTTATTTTGGGGCGCAAGTGGTCGAAATCCTGGGCGCATGGGCCATGGCTATCATTATATGGATCTTCAAACTGCCAAAATGTATCTTCATGCATCTATTGCCGTTCAACGTAATTATCCGGATTTTCTTATCGGAAAAGATCTCCCCTTTGAACACCCGATTCGCCATGGACGATACTATGTCACTAAGGACTCCAATTATTCATTTGAAGAAGTCATGGAAACTTATAGGGCTATACAACAAGAGTATGCAGCCTTAATTGAAGAGGACCCTCAGAATCAAGTATTTGGTCCCGTAGAAACATTTTTAAAAGTGCTGGCCCCAGAAGATTATGATTCTCATATTAATTCTGAGATTGTTCAAGGTGCTGTAGAAACTGCAGAGCATTTGTTTAATTGGCCCGAGTTTGCAAAACATATCCAAGAAGTGATTGCAGCGCATCCTCGAATTAAACTTTTAGAAAATACAGAAGTTATTCATATTGAACCAAGGCCCTCAAGAGATGTGCGCTTTGGTATTGAAACGGCTCAAACTCAAGAGGATGCGAGTGTATCTCGTTTGAAGATTAATTCCAATTTCATCGTTAATTCCTCTTGGGAAAATATTGAATTTTTAAATGAAAAAGCTGGCAGTCGTTATATTAACCGAATGCGCACCAATCGTTTAAAATGTTTGTTAGAAGTCGAGCTACCTGAATCCTTACGGGATGTCAATTCAGCATTTTTCTGTATGGGTTCTTTTTGTATGTTTTCTAACATGGGTAATGGTCGTGGGATGATTACCTTAGCGGATATTACAAATATGGCTACCAGCTATGCGGTAAAAATTGATGCAAATATGGAGCGTTATATTCACGGTGATGTCAGTGCAGAAGAAGAAAATGAAATTGCTGCTTTTATTATAGCGGGTGCTGCTCAATATATGCCGCTAATTGCAGAAGCACGAAAAACTCGGTTAATGTTTGGCATTGTTCAAACTCAAGGTGAGCTTAATCTTAGGGATTTATTAGACCCGCGTGCGGCGCATCATTTTCGAAATTACCATGGGATTCGGGAAGAATATCAAGGGCTTATTTCGAACCCAGCGATGAAGCTCTTTTATTTTTTAGAAAATGCTACGATGGTCTATCATTTTTTTGAACTCCAACAACAAAGAGAACTTAACCATCAAGAAGTTTATCGTCGATTAATGGAAGCCGCGCATTATCCCTGGGGACATTTATTCCCAAATGATCTCAAAAGAGCCATCTATTTTATCATTGATAGGATGATGCTCGGTCCTACTGAAGACCCCAGAAAAATTGTAAATGATATGTCTCGAACTATGTTTTTAAAACTTGATTTTCATAAGTATATATCCTATGCCAGACAAACTACCACTGAATTATTTTCACTCTCGCCTCATATAGCCCTTCGCTTGATGATTAAAAACTATGGCCGAGATCCTTACTTTGGCCTTACTATCCACCCACCTGCTCAACCATTGCGTGAAGAGGCTAAAGTCTCCTTTGAATTATATTCACCTAAACCTTTGGTGAAAACTCTTTCGATTTATGGGTTGACTGCTACAGCTTCAAAAACATTGAGTGCGGTGGCACTTAAAAAAACGCGTTCTTTATCATTTTTTGCACCGATTAATGCTTTCGATGTAAAATGTAATCCTATGGATAGTGATGAATCAGTACAAACAAGGTCAGCAAGACCCAGTTCGGTAGATTATGCGATGTTTGCTTCTGCACTATGTTGTAGTAGCGATTCAAAAGCCTATGGTTGTGATGATTCTATTTTCCCCCTTTCACCCCGTAATTAATAAGATAAAAGGTTGTTTTTTTTATGCATGAAATGTATTGGACGAGTTTGGATTTTTTAAATGACTTAATCGAACAAATTCCTGCGGGTATTTTTTGGAAAGATAACAATTCAGTTTTCTTAGGCTGTAATCATTTTTTTGCTCGGCTGGCTGACATTAAAAATCCTAAAGATATTATTGGTAAAACTGACTATGATTTACCTTGGGCGCAATACCAAGCACAATTTTATATTGCAGACGACCAAGAAGTTATCCAATCGCAAAAACCTAAACTTGGAATTGAAGAGTATCTGACTTTGGCTGATGGCTCCGAATGTGTTCTACTGACTAATAAAATTCCATTATTTGATAAAACAGGGCATGTCGTAGGAATTCTAGGTATTTTCCATGATATTACCAGAAGAAAAAATATGGAAATGCAATTAGAACAAGAAAAAAATCGCGCCCAAATGGCCAATAATGCAAAAACTGAGTTCATCACCAATATGAGTCATGATATTCGAACACCATTAACCGGTGTGATTAGTTTATCTCATTATCTGTATGAAAAGCTTTATGATGAAAACGCAAAGCAGTTTGCGCAATGGATTTTTGAAAGTGGGCAGCAATTGCTATCCTTACTTAATAGTATTCTAGATTTAGTTTCTTCAGATAATCTCCAAGAAGGTGATATATGCTATGAAGCATTTGACTTAGCGCAATTGATTAATGACATCATTAAAATGCACAAGCCTACCTTTGTGACCAAAAATCTAGATTTTGAGTTGGATTTTGACGCTAGTTTACAATTAACCGTTTTAGGCGACCGTTCTAAAATTTTTCGTACACTCCTTAATTTATTAAGTAATGCAATTAAATTTACTTCACAAGGCAAAATTATTCTGCGAGTCAGTTGTTTAGAAAAAACCGACACCCAAGTAAAGCTTGAATTCAGAGTGATTGATTCTGGAATTGGTATACCATTTGATTTACAATCCAAAGTTTTCGATAGATTTTATAAAGCACATCCTTCTTATATGGGAGTTTATAAAGGCCATGGTTTGGGTTTACATATTGCCAAAACCTATGTTGAATTAATGGGTGGAACAATTTATTTAGAAAGCACACCTGGAAGTGGTGCTCAATTTTATTTTCATATAACAATGGATTTGATAATGAATGAAAGGATTCAATCAACAACGCAATTAGAACCTATTAAACTTGCTGCAAATGATTTGTCAGAAGAAATAGTTCAAAAATCAAGTAATCTAAAATCTTCAATTCAATTGATGTTGGTTGAAGATAATAAAATCGCCCGTAAAATGGTTGAAATTTTTTGCCAGCAACTTGGATATGATTTAGATTGTTTTGAGTCGGTTCAACAAGCGCTTCAAGCCTATGATCAAAAACATTATGATTTAGTGATTACAGATATCGGCCTGCCAGAGCAATCGGGTTATGATTTAGCCAAAATTATTCGCACGAATGAAGCTGAAACAGGCGCTATACCTGTACCTATTATTGGATTGACAGCGCATGCTCATTTTAGTGTTAAAAATAATTGTCTTAATGCCGGTATGCAAGATGTATTACATAAGCCCATGTCATTGGAGCTTTTAAGTAGTACAATCACAGCCTATTGTAATCATATCTCTCAGATTCAATCGATGGCAGATTCTTCTGCAGATGTGAAGTTTTATCTAAATTATCAATATTATGAAAAATTTAATTTATTTAATTTAGAAAAAGCAATATCACGTATTCAATCTCAATCGACATTGAAAGAAATGATTATGATGTTTTTACATCAAGATTTAGAGCCTAATCTAGATTCTGCAAATTATGCATTTGAACAAAGACAATATGGTAGTTTGCAAGATATTGCTCATAAAATACGTGGTGGCTCAGTCTATTGTTGTACTGAGCGCTTACATAGGGTCAGTGAAAGCTTAGAAAATGTTCTGGTGAATCAAGAAGATATAGATATTAAAACTTTATTTCCAGTTTGGTCTTATGTTTTATATCAAACCATACAAGAGTTAAGGCATTGGTTAACTAAAGAACATTAACTAAATTGAGAAAAAAACAAGAAAACACTTGCATTGAAATGAAAAAGCCCATATAATTCACATCATTGACGCGGGGTGGAGCAGCCTGGTAGCTCGTCGGGCTCATAACCCGAAGGTCGTAGGTTCAAATCCTGCCCCCGCAACCAGATATAACCCCATTTATGGGGTTTTTTATTATGTGTAGAAAATTAACTAACACGGTCTTTAAAACTCATGACATCAAACATACAGCAAAAAATTGAAGCGCTTGTTCTTCCTATTATGGAAAGGATGGGATATAAACTTTGGGGGTGTCAATGTCTATTAAATCAAAAACAAAGATTAATAAGAATTTTTATTGACAAACCAGATGGTATTCTCTTAACTGATTGTGAACAAGTGAGTCATGCAGTCAGTGCAGTTTTAGACGTTGAAGATGTCCTTGCTGATCAATACAGACTGGAAATATCCTCTCCAGGGCTTCCCAAACCTTTATTTTATCCATGGCAGTATCAAGAAAGTGTGGGCCAAAAAGTAAGAATAAAATTAATTCGAGTAATTGATGGGCATCGTTGGTTAATTGGTGATATTATTTCAACGAATGAGCAAGAATTGAGTGTGCAACATGAAGGTGTCGTTTATCAAGTTGCATGGGCAAATATTTCAAAAGCATTTATTGAATAAGAGTTGTTAATTTTTTCAATAAAAGATAACTGTTCAAAACATATGATTTTAGGGCGGGGTCAGAAATGAGTAAAGAATTACTATTAGTTGCTGAAGCATTATCCAATGAGAAAGGTGTTGATAAGCAAGTGGTTTTTGAAGCAATTCAAACAGCCATTGAAACAGCTACACGTAAATTATGTGGCTTAGAGTGGGGTATTCGCGTTAAATTAGATACTCGTTCTGGTGAATATGTGACCTATCGCTTTTGGGATGTTTTAGAGCCCAATGATATTGAATTTCCAGACAGACAATTAACTGTTGAAGAAGCGCAAGAACGTCAAGCGAATGCTCAAGTTGGTGATCACATCGAAGAAGTGATTGAATCGGTTGCTTTTGGACGTATTGCAGCGCAAACTGCAAGACAAGTAATTATGCAAAAGGTTCGAGAAGCAGAAAGAAACCTAGTTGTTCAACAATATCGTGCTAAAGTTGGGCATCTGGTGCATGGTACCGTTAAAAAAGTAACCAGAGACTATATGATTGTGGATTTGGGTGGTAAAGCAGAAGCGTTTTTACCGCGCAATGAAATGCTCCCCCAAGAAATGTTTCGTTTGAATGATAGAGTTCGTGCATTACTTTATGAAATTGCTGACACTCCAAGAGGACCTCAACTATTACTTAGCCGTTCTCGTATAGAAATGTTGACAGAATTATTCACCATTGAAGTCCCTGAAATTGGTGAAAATATTATCCAAATTAAGACTGCAGCTCGTGAACCGGGTATTAGAGCTAAAATTGCAGTTAAAACCAATGATGGACGTATTGACCCTGTTGGCGCATGTGTAGGTATGCGAGGCTCTCGAGTTCAAGCCGTATCGACCGAACTAGGTGGTGAGCGCGTTGATATCATCTTATGGGATGACAATCCTGCCCAATTAGTTATTAATGCAATGGCGCCTGCGGAAATCAGTTCGATTGTTGTTGATGAAGACTCTCATACTATGGACTTGGCTGTTCAGCCTGAACATTTATCTCCTGCAATTGGCCGAAATGGACAAAATGTCCGTTTGGCGAGTCAGTTAACTGGTTGGACTTTAAACGTCATGTCCGTTGCTGATTTAGAAGGCAAAAATCAAGCTGAAAGCAATCGAATGGTTGAAATGTTTGTGAAGAATTTAGATATTGACGAAGAAATTGCTCAAGTATTAGTAGCGAGTGGTTTTTCCTCAATCGAAGAAATTGCATATGTCCCTTCAGATGAAATTTTAACCATTGAAGGGTTTGATGAAGAGATTGTCAATGAACTTAAAAATCGAGCTAATACAGCCTTAATTGCCCAAGCCTTATCATTAGAAAATGTTGATGGTGGTATTATGGCCTTAGAGGGTATGACTGCAGATATCGCTCAACAATTACAAAATAAAGGTATCAAAACATTAGAAGATGTAGCTGAGCTAGATGTTGAAGAATTAACCTTAATTCCAGGTGTAAGCGAAAAAAATGCTGGCAAGTGGATTATGAAGGCTCGTGAACCTTGGTTTAAAGATAATCAATAAATGATATGATGACCAAACCTGTACAGGTGGAAATCTAGAGAGGAAATTGAATATGGCGGATGTTACAGTAAAGCAATTGGCTACCGCAGTCGGAGTACCTGTGGACCGTTTGTTGACACAGATTAAAGAGGCAGGCCTTCCAATAACAAATGAAACGCAAGTGATTAATGAAGAGCAAAAAAAATTGCTTCTTAATTATTTAAAAACTTCACATGCCTCTGGCTCAAATCTAATGCCTAACCGCATCACATTGAAGCGTAAAAGCCTCTCTCAGGTTGTTAGCCAAGACAGTCAAGGTCATAAAACAGTTAATATTGAAGTTCGCAAGAAAAAAGTCTTTGTAAAAAAAGAACCTGTTGAAGACGTGCCAGTGGCTGAAATTGAAGAACCCACACCAGAGCCCGTAGTTACTGCAAATGTTCTACAAGAACAAGTGACCCATGCAGCACAAGCGCTTGAAACTTCGAGCTTAGAAAATGCACAAGTTGCAACGGAAAACCCTGTTGTTGCGGTTGAAGAAGTTGCTGCTGTAGTAGAGTCTACTCCGGCTGCAGAAGAGACAAAAGCTTCAGAAAAACCCAAAGAAAAGCATGAGGTCAAACCTAAAAAGAAAACTTATGCTCAAGAGGAAGTTGAAGAAGGCAATGTTTTTAATAAACATAAAGCAGCTGGTAATAAGAAAAAGACCTCTCATCATCCAGCACCGATGATTGCTGATGATTCAGGTGAACTCGAGGGTTATCTCCCTTCAAGACGTTTTAAACCTAAAAAGAAAAAATCTTTTGAAAAATCAGAGAAATTTAAAGAAGCACAAGAGTCTTTAAAACATGGCTTTGAAATGCCTACAGCTCCTGTTGTGCATGAAGTTTTAATTCCTGAAACCATTGTTGTTTCAGATTTAGCTAAAAGAATGTCTGTCAAAGCCGCAGATTTGATTAAAACCTTGATGACCATGGGTGTCATGGCCAATATCAATCAGGTTTTAGACCAAGAAACAGCTGTTTTAGCCGTTGAGGAAATGGGACATGTTGCTAAGCCATTAATGGAAAATGCCATTGAAGACAATTTAGATGAATCATTAAATCAACAACATGAATTAAAGCCAAGAGCTCCAGTGGTTACCATCATGGGTCACGTTGACCATGGTAAAACCTCTTTATTAGACTATATTCGTCGCGCACGTGTTGCTGCAGGCGAAGCAGGTGGTATTACCCAACATATCGGCGCCTACCATGTGAGTACACCTCGTGGTGAAATTACCTTTTTAGACACCCCAGGCCATGCGGCATTTACCGCAATGCGTGCTCGTGGTGCCCAAGCGACTGACTTAGTTGTCTTAATCGTTGCTGCAGATGATGGTGTTAAACCACAAACTATTGAAGCGATTCAACATGCTAAAGCTGCAAAAGTGCCAGTGATTGTTGCGATTAACAAAATGGATAAACCAGGTGTAGACCCTGATAAAGTCATGAATGAACTTGCAAATTATGAAGTGATTCCTGAAGCTTGGGGTGGGGATACTATGTTTATTCCTATCTCTGCAAAAACAGGTTTAGGCATCGATGAATTATTAGACTCGATTGTACTACAAGCAGAAGTATTAGAATTAAAAGCATCAGATGAAGGTGTTGCAAAAGGTGTAGTAATTGAATCTCGTCTTGATAAAGGGCGTGGTCCTGTTGCGACAATCTTAGTTCAACGTGGAACTTTAAGACGTGGAGATATTTTATTAGCCGGCTTTCAATATGGTCGTGTTCGTGCATTAGTGGACGATCAAGGTCGTTTGATTGAAAGCGCAGGCCCTTCGATTCCTGTTGAAGTACTCGGTTTATCTGCAGTACCACATGCCGGTGATGATGCGATTGTTGTTTTAGATGAGAAAAAAGCACGAGAAGTCGCTTTATTCCGTCAGGGCAAATTTAGAGATGTTCAAATTGCTAAACGTACTAAAGGTTCTTTAGAAGGTTTATTTGAAAATCTCAATGCCTCACAACTTCAAGTATTAAATGTAGTATTAAAAGCGGATGTTCAAGGCTCTGTTGAAGCGATTTCTGATGCGCTACGTAAATTATCCACTGATGAAGTGAGTGTGGCGATTATTGCCAATGGTGTTGGTGGTATCACAGAATCTGATATTCACTTGGCCATTGCATCCAATGCCATGGTCATTGGTTTTAACGTTCGTGCCGATGCTTCTGCAAAACGTTTAGCTGAGTCAGAAAACGTACCTCTTCATTATTACAGTGTTATTTATGACATCGTCGATAACATTAAAAATGCAATGTCTGGTATGTTGCAGCCACAATTTAGAGAACAAATTGTTGGTATTTGTGAAGTTCGTGAAGTATTCCGTTCACCAAAATTAGGTGCAGTTGCAGGTTGTATGGTTGTTGAAGGTTTTGTAAAACGTAATCTTCCAATTCGTGTTCTTCGTGATAACGTGGTGATTTATGAAGGAACATTAGAATCTCTACGTCGTTTTAAAGAAGACGTCGCAGAAGTTCGACAAGGATTTGAATGTGGTGTGGGCGTTAAAAACTATAATGACGTCAAGCCAGGTGATTTAATTGAAGTCTTTGAAAAAATTGAAGAAAGAAGAGTGTTATGAAAACCCCATCTAAACGTACACAACGTGTAGCAGAGCTGATACAAAGAAAATTAGCAGAGCTGATTCAAAAAGAATGTAAAGATCCAAGATTACCCTCTTGGATCACAATTTCTGCTGTTGACGTGAGCTCTGATTTTTCTTTTGCAAAAGTATATTTTACCGTTTTAAACTCAGACCCATCAGAGACCTTACTGGCTTTGAATTCAGTATCTAGTTTTTTACGAGCGCAACTTGCCAAGTCTCTAACGATGCGTATTGTGCCACAATTGCAGTTTGTGCATGATGAATCGTTAGATTATGGCCGTAAAATGAAATCGATTATCAATCAAGCCAATGTGGATTCAGAAGAAAACGAATGAACGGCCTGTTGTTGTTGAATAAATCTTTAGGTCATTCTTCTAATCGTGCCATGCAACAGATTAAAAGATTGTTTGGTATCAAAAAGATTGGTCATACTGGCAGTCTTGATCCTTTAGCATCAGGAATGTTGCCGCTTTGTATTGGTGAAGCCACTAAATTTGCTCAATATCTACTTGATGCTGAAAAAACCTATGTGGTTTCAGGCTTACTTGGTGTTCAAACCACCACCGGTGATGTAGAAGGCGATGTGGTTGCCGAAGCTTCTGTTCCTGCTTTAAGTTTTGAAGAGCTTAATCAAATTTTAAATGCTTTTCGGGGTGAAATATCTCAGGTACCTCCGATGTATTCTGCCTTAAAGCACCAGGGGCAACCCTTGTATCGTTATGCTTTGCAAGGCCTTGAAATTGAAAGAAATGCTAGAACGGTACAGATTTTAAGTTTAGAATTATTGTCTTTTGAAAATTCAATTTTTACTATTCGTGTCGAATGTTCTAAAGGCACTTACATGCGAACATTAGTAGAAGATGTTGGAAAAATGATTGGATGTGGGGCGCATGTGGTGAAGCTGCATCGTTTATCTACATTTGGCTTTCAAGCTGAAGAAATGATAAGTTTTGAAGACCTCGAGGCCTTATCTGAGACGGAAAGACTACAGCATATTCGACCGATGGATGTGATGGTAAAAGATTTCCCAAGACTTTTTCTCCCTGCCGATGAAAGTCTTCGTTTGGTACAAGGGCAAACTTTAAGATTCGATGCCTCAGGGCCTCAAATTTACCGAGTCTACAATGCCAATCAGCAGTTTTTTGGTTTGGCCGAGTTTGTGCCTGGTAAGGGATTAATTGCGAAAAGATTATGTGTTTTGGATGTATAAAGTAGTTTAAGTTTTGTAAAACACGGTTAAAAGTTATTTTTTTTTATATAACCGGGTCGAAGAAAATTGTTTTTTTTATAAACTTATCTTGTTGAATGCTTGTATTTTGCAACTCATCTGTTTATAATAATACCTTTTTGTAGCCCATTGATTTAGGAGTTAGGCATGGCGTTAACCCGTGCAATGAAAGCAGAAATTGTTGGTGAATTCCAACGTGGCAAAAACGAAACTGGTTCTCCAGAAGTTCAAGTTTCTTTAATGACACACAGAATTAAACAATTAACTGAACATTTTAAAGCAAATAAAAACGATATTCATTCTCGTCGCGGATTGCAAACTATTGTAAATAAGCGTCGTAAATTATTAAAATATTTGAAAAGTCGAGATATGGATCGTTATTCAACATTAATTCAGCGCTTGGGATTAAGAGATTCATATTAAGATT
>DNMA01000128.1 GCA_003489505.1 Legionellales bacterium
TGCGGCGAACAGACGGTTTTGCTGAAAAGCTTGAAACCCAATGGCCATACCTCGCCAAAAAAATATAATATACAAAACTAATACTAATAAAATGCCTGCAAATCCTAATTCTTCTGCTAATACTGCAAACAAAAAGTCAGTATGTGCCTCGGGAAGATAAAATAATTTTTGTACACTATCCCCTAACCCCATACCAAACCAGCCACCTCGACCAAAAGCAATTAGGGCCTGAGTCAGCTGGTAACCACTTTTGAACTGATCAGCCCATGGATTTAAAAATGCGGTTAATCTTGCGACTCGATAAGGCGATGCAACAGCGAGCATTGCCATGGCAACACCTACAACCACTATCATAATGATATAATATCGCCAGTTTAGACCTGATAAAAACAGCATCATCATGACGGTGGTCACAATCACAACGGTTGCTCCAAAGTCAGGTTCTTTAAGTAATAATAATGCTACAAATGCTAAAACAAGCATGGGCTTGATAAAGGCCATGAATTGTTGTTGGGGGCGCTTGACTTGTCTGACTAAATAGCCTGACATATAAATCACAATGAGTAATTTGGTAAGCTCTGAAACTTGGATACCAATAATACCTAGAGATAGCCAACGTCGGCTACCATTAACGACTTTTCCAATACCCGGAATTAAAACTGCTATCATCAAAATTAAGCATAGCCCTAGTAATCGAACACTGTGTTTTTCCCAAAAATTGGTATCGGTTCGTACTACCCATATTGCAAGTATTGAACCTAAAATTAAATAAGCCATTTGGCGAATTAAAAAATAAAAAGGCTGATGATAATATTTGGTGGCAATCATGACTGAACTAGAGGAAACCATCATCAAGCCAATCAGAACCAGACTGATAAAGCTTAATGCCAATATCTTGTCATACATACTATGTGTCGCTCTTGCAACATTCTTATGTTGCTTATTCTCAGCGCTGGTAAACATCCTTAAAGTCCTTTTACTTCATTGATAAATTGGTGTCCACGATCTTCATAATTTTTAAACATATCTAAGCTGGCACAAGCCGGAGATAACAGCACGATATCACCTGCATGGGCTTGATGACTTGCCAAGCGAACAGCATCTTTTAAACTTTGAGCATGAACCATTGGCACAACACCTTGCCATTGAGCCTCAAGCAGTTTGGCATCTTGTCCTATCAAAATAACATAAGAAACATATTGAGCTAAAATATCACGCATGGGGCTAAAATCCGCACCTTTTCCTTGCCCACCTGCAATTAATACAATTTTGCCTCTCACTGTTGGTCCAATACCTTCAATCGCTGCAAAAGTAGCCCCCAGATTGGTTCCCTTGGAGTCATTAATAAAAGTGACTCCATCATGACATGCCACCCATTGGGTGCGGTGTTCAAGACCAGAAAAATTTTTTAAAACTTTGATGATGACTTCTTTGGGTACGCCAACATGACGAGCAAGAGCAGTTGCGGCCATCACATTCAACCAATTATGTCGTCCAGCTAATTTTAAGTCTGAGACTGTGATATAGGATTCATTTTCATAAGCAATTTCAAGTCCCTTTGGCGTTTCTATTAAACCCCACTGATTTTTTTGAGGCACCGATAATCCAAAAGATTCTTGGGCACTGGCTAAAATTTTTGGAAAAGTTTCTTGGTCATCCCGGTTATAAATTAACATATCGGTATTTTCATAGATCCTTTGCTTGGCTGCAGCATACGCCTCGATTGAACCATGATAATCGATATGATCAGGTGATAAATTTAATATTGTAGCGGCTTTGAGTTTTAAAGATTGCATATGCATTAATTGAAAACTAGAAAGCTCTAAGACCCAAACCTTTGCATCTGGATACTCGTGATATAAATCTAAAACCGGGGTTCCTAAATTTCCACCTACAGCAGTTTTAAAACCTGCGGCCTGACACATTTCCCCAACTAAAGTGGTCACCGTTGATTTACCATTTGAGCCTGTAATACCAATAACGGGCGCTTGAATTAATTGCATTAAACAATCTAAATCATTTTCAAGCCTTATTCCCTTTTGGATAGCTTCCTGTAGAATCTCTTCATGTAAAGCAACCCCTGGACTACAGATGATTTTTGATACTTGTTGCATTAGATTCGCAGGATAATCATGGCAATACACTGTCTCATCAGGATAAATCGTTTTGAATTTTTCAAGCTCAGGCGGATTTCCACGTGTATCGTATGCCATAAAATCTTGGCCAGTACTTTTTAAATATCTGGCAATAGAAAAACCCGTTTTTCCTAGACCAAGAACCAATATTTTCTTGCTCATGCCCGCCTCGCTGATTTATCTTAATTTTAAAGTCGCTAAACCACATAAAACCAGAATCACTGTAATGATCCAAAAGCGAACAATAACTTTGGGCTCTGTCCAACCTTTTAATTCAAAATGATGGTGCAAGGGAGCCATTTTAAATAAACGCTTTCCTCCAGTATATTTAAAATATCCCACTTGTAAAATCACCGATAATGTCTCAATCACAAATAAGCCGCCCATTAAAACTAAAATTAACTCCTGGCGGACCAGTACCGCTATCAAACCAATGGCAGCCCCTAGAGATAAAGAACCTACATCCCCCATAAATATTTGAGCAGGATAGCTGTTGTACCATAAAAAGCCTAAACCAGCTCCAACAATTGAGGCGCAAAAAATGGTAATCTCAGCAGTATTGGGCACATAGGGAACTGATAGATAATGCGCATAAATTGAATTACCGGCCACATAAGCAAAAATCCCTAAAGCACCAGAGACCATGACGATCGGTAATATCGCTAAGCCATCTAAACCATCTGTTAAATTCACAGCATTACTACTTCCGACAATAACCAAAAAGGCAAGAATAGGGAAAAACCAAGCTAAATTTATAAACACATCTTTAAAAAATGGCACCACCAATTGCGTTTGAATAGGCGTTGTAGCATGAAAATACAAATAGAATGCTGCAAGCAATGCGATAATAGATTGCACGATTAATTTACCACGTGCAGAGACACCTTTACTATTTTTTAAAACCAGTTTTCGGTAATCATCAAACCAGCCTAATAAACCAAATCCCCAGGTCACCAATAATAATAACCATAGATTGGGTTGACTGAGATCTCCCCAAAGTAAGGTACTTACTGTCATAGAAAATAAAATTAAAATACCGCCCATCGTTGGCGTACCTGCTTTGGATAAATGTGATTGAGGTCCATCATTACGAACCATTTGTCCAATTTGAAGTTTTCTAAGCCAATCAATGGTTTTAGGGCCCAGGTATAAACCAAAAAATAAAGCAGTCAAAGCCGCTAAAATAGAGCGAAATGAAATATATTGAAATACTCGCAAAGCATGATAATGACCTTGAAGGATCTGTGTTAACCAATAAAGCATAAATACCCTTTTTTATAATTAATTTTGAATAATTTGTTTAACAATATTTTCCATTTTAGAAGAGCGTGAGCCCTTCACTAAAACGCTCACATCTTTCGATAAATGTGGTTTTAAATAATTTAATAGTTCATCTTGAGAATGAAAATGTATGGCACCTTGACCAAAAGATTTCACGGCAAGTTGCGATTGCTGACCCACTGCCAATAGCTCATGAATACCTAATTCTTTAGCAATTTTACCTACCCGAGCATGCTCTGATTCTGCATAATGTTCGAGTTCCCCAATATCCCCCATCACAAATATTTTTTTACCTTTTTGTGATGTTAAAACTTTTAGGCCGGCCTCCATTGATGCTGCATTGGCATTATAAGTATCATCAATGACGACTGAATGATTTAAACCTACTTTAAAATTCAAGCGACCTTGAACGCCCGAAAAAGACTCTAAACCTTGCTTAATTTGCTCTAAACTCATACCTGCCGCTAAGGCCATGCTCGCTGCAGCTAATGCATTGTCTACCTGATGACAACCAGGAACAGATAATTGGATTGCTATATTTTGGTGTCCAAAATGCAATAGAAAGTGATAGCTATCTTTTTCATGGCTAATCACATTTGAAGCCCAAACATCTGCAGGATGTTTTGAAGAATAACGTAAAACTTCATGATGCTGAACAAGCGCATCCCAAAAATGCGAGAAACGGTCATCATCATTAATAACAGCGACACCCTGAGGACTTAGTTTTTGGTAAATTTCACCTTTAGCCAAAGCAATTTTCTCAATAGAGCCAAATTTTCCCAAATGCGCAGGACCAATATTATTAATTAAAGTAATATCAGGTTGAACCAGTTCTGCAGTGTGGGCAATATCACCGAGCATGTTGGCACCCAGCTCAAACACAGCAAAGTCATTGTCAGACTTTAGGGACATCATGTTAATCGGTACACCCAATTGATTATTAAAATTCCCATGAGAAATAAAAGCAGACGTCGGTAGAATGCAAGCTAACATCTCTTTGACCGTGGTTTTACCATTGCTGCCTGTCAGCGCTAATACCTTTAATTTTAAGGATTGTCGATGAACAACGGCTATTTTAGTTAATGCCTCTAAACAA
>DNMA01000189.1 GCA_003489505.1 Legionellales bacterium
TCATCAAATTACCATCATTGACATGATTGATTATCAAGAAAAACTCACCCCTTATATTCAACAAGGCGTAAAATTTATAAACACTAAAATAACCAAAGAAAATTATGACTCTATTTTTCAAGCTCATCTCAAACCTGGTGACTGTTTAATTGACCTTTCGACTTTTCTTGATACCATCTCAGTTGTCGAGTGGTGCGCAGAACATCATGTGCTCAATATCAATACTGCCATCAATGGATGGGAGGATAACCATTCTGATTTTAATTCGGTTCATGTAACAATTAATGCCGATCACCATGATATGAATACATTGATTCAAAAATATAAGTATAAAAAAACACCCACCATTATTTTAGAGCATGGCGCCAATCCGGGATTGGTTTCTCATTTAGTCAAAAAGGCGCTGATCGATATGAGTTATCATCTTGAGGAACAAAAAAAACTTCCCGCCAATTCACATGATTTCATTAAAGATAATGCTTTTCCAGAACTTGCACAGTCTCTTGGTGTTAAAGTGATTCATATCGCAGAAAAAGATACCCAAATTTCACATAGTCCCAAAAAACATAATGAATTTGTCAATACCTGGAGTGTTGATGGCTTATTTGTTGAAAGCATATGTCCTGCAGAGCTAGGATGGGGTAGCCATGAGAAAGTCATTCCTTATGAAGGATCTCATTTTGATATTGGCAATAAAAATTGTGTCTTCCTGAAAAAATCAGGTAAAAATGTCAAAGTAAAATCATGGGTACCTAATGAAAGTTTCATCGGTATGGTTATTACTCACGGAGAGGCAATTTCAATTAATGATTATTTAAGTATCAAAAATAGTCTTGGTGACACTGTTTATTGTCCAACTGTTCATTATGCATATTGCCCAAGCAATCATACCATTTTGTCCATTCAAGAATTAGAACATCGCTCTTTAGCTTTACAATCTGAAATTCGCATCATGAATGATGAAATTATAGAGGGACAAGATAAACTTGGTGTATTAATTATGGGTAATTCCTACACCAGTTGGTGGACCGGTTCCCTTTTAGATATTCATAGTGCAAGACAAATGATCCCCAACCAATCAGCCACCACACTACAAGTAGCAGGAGCGATGATTGCAGCCATTCAATGGATGCTTCAAAATCCTGAAGAAGGCATACATTATCCGGATACATTACCATGGGAGCCAATCATCAAAATTGCTGAACCCTATTGGGGCGGATACCATTCCATAAGTACGAATTGGCATCCTAATCACTTAAAAATTAGTCCCTTTGAAAAGCCAAAAGATAATGATTGGATTTTCCAAAACTTCCTCGTTTATGATTAAATCATAAGAACATTTCTTTAATGATTTAACAAAAACAATGATATTTCTAGCCATTTATTTAAAAGTTAGTAATAATTAAAGATTATTTCACTTCAAGGAGTAACATGGATCTTATCTATGATTATGGTTTTTTTCTAGCAAAAACGATTACTGTATTAGTAGCTGTTTTAATTATCATCAGCGCTATTTTCTCACAAAAAGGCAAGAAAACTGATGGCCTTGATACAGATTGCCTGAATGAACTCCATAAAGATCAAAAACAAAAAATCATTAAAAAGTTCAAATGGAAACATATCAAAAAAGATAAAAAACTTGATTTAAATCAATTGCCAAAATTATTTGTCTTGGATTTTAATGGCGATATGAAAGCTTCTCAAACCCAACAGTTACGTGAGGAAATTACCAATATTATTCAACTTGCCCAAGCTGGTGATGAAGTCATGCTGAAATTAGAAAGTCCTGGTGGTGTCGTTAATGGTTATGGACTTGCTGCAGCACAATTAGAACGCCTAAGAAATCATAGCATTCCATTAACCGTTTGTATTGATCAGGTCGCCGCAAGTGGTGGTTATTTAATGGCATGTATTGCCAATAGAATTATCTCTGCCCCATTTGCAATTATTGGCTCAATTGGTGTGGTTGCACAAATGCCTAATTTCAATAAATGGTTAAAAAAACATAACATCGACTTTGAGCAAATTACTGCTGGCGATTATAAAAGAACACTAACCATGTTTGGTGAAAATACCGAAGCGGGTCGCAAAAAGTTCTCAGAAGACCTCCAATTGATCCATGAAAACTTTAAAAATCATGTTTTAAACTATCGTCCGCAATTGGATATGAAAAAAGTGGGTACTGGAGAACATTGGTTAGCAAGAGATGCCATGCAACTGGGTTTAGTGGATGAACTCAAGACCAGTGATGATTTTATATTGGAAAAACTCAATCATTTTCAAATGATTAGTATCTCTCAAGTGAAAGTTCAGAGTTTGGTTGAAAAAATAATAAAACCTACGGGAAATGTTTTATCACAAATCCCGCAGATGATTAAAAGAATAACTGTGTAAATACACAGTTATTCTTTTAATTTTTACTAGCTTCGTTATCAGTAACGCCTGCTTGTTTTTTCTTTTTCTTTTCTACTTTTTCTGAAGCAGGACAAGATACCTCACAAATATCGGGGTGTTTTTTCTTATATTCACCATATATTTCATTCACACTGGTTTTTAAGTCATTAAATAACTTTCCTGCCATTTGAGATAATTCATCTAAATTGGGTAATTTACTGGTATTCATTTAACCACTCCCTGATTAATACTTACATCTTAAGTATAGACTATTTGCTTAAAAATCAATAATTAATCATTACACAAAATGTTTCAAGGTGAAATTAGTCATGTTCCATTATTTCACACCCCTTAAATGAAACAAAGTAAATAAAGTAATGTATAATATTTAGTCATCTATATTTTAAGTGTTGGT
>DNMA01000047.1 GCA_003489505.1 Legionellales bacterium
TGTCTACTTAAGCCAAGCATCAAGCCACGCATATATATATTTTCATAACCGGTACTTTCTGCTTCGATACCAGACATCAAATCCAGCATAGAAGAAATTTTACCTTCCGCTTGGACTTCACCAGAACTAGGCTCATAAATACCTGCTAAAGTTCTTAAAAAAGTACTTTTACCGGCACCATTATGACCAATCAATCCGATTCGGTCTCCATGCTCAATATTTAAACTGACATTATTTAAAGAACGAACCACCACTCGATCATTTGCATCTTGTAAAACCCGACCACCGGTTGCAACACGAATAAAATTTTTCTTAAACGATAATGCATTGACATTAAAGATAGGAAATTCCACTGTCACATTTTTTAAATGAATATATGCCATATTTATAACCAATAAACGATTCGAGAACGATAACGTACAAAAATTAACTGGTTCATTAAAATGCCTAAGCCAGTAAATATACCCATCATCAAATAATTCATCTCACTAGGATAAACCCCTAAAAGCGAGCATCGGATTAACTCTACATAATGATAAAATGGGTTTAATTGCATCAAATTTTGAATATGAGGAGGTAATGCACTCATTTTCCACATGACCGGTGTTAAAAAGAATAAGATTTGGATAAAACTTTTGATAATTTGCCCTATATCTCTATATCGAGCACAAATCATTGCAATCACATTCGAAAATAAAATGGCATTGAAATAGAGCACGAATAGATGAATAGGCAGTAAAAAATAAGCCATACTCACAGGAAATTGGTTCGCATAGATTAGATAAATAGGAATCATAATCAAAATATTATGCCCAAAAATGATAAAATTTCGGGTGCACATGCGGTGCATATATAGAAAATAAGGCATCTTGATTTGACGGATTAAGCCTACACAAACTAAATAAGTGTCAGTTGCTTCAATCAAAATAGTTGAAATCAAATTCCAAGCTATCATTCCTGTTGCTAAATAAGTGAAATAATCATGGGTAGGTAAATGCCATAAGTAAGAATATAAAAAGCCCATGGTATAGACCATAATGGCCATACTAAGGGTAATCCAAAAAGGACCAATCGTCGAACGACGATATTTAAATTGAATATCCTGCCAAGCCATTAATATCCAAACATTGGCTTTTTTCATCGCCTCGAAAAAATCTTGCAAGGCTTTTTTCTGCTGATTGGTTTTATTTTGTACTTTCGCATTGGCGTTAAAGGATGTTACTTGATTAAAAACACTCATAATTTAAAATGACTAAACAAAAAAACTTCAGTTAGATTTGCTATTAATCTAACATTTAATGGCTCAAGTCTCAAGATCAACAAGGTCTTTATCTTTCTTAAAAAAAAGCTCATGATAGAAAAAACCCATCAAAAAAATAAAATGATGAAAAAATACGCTATATACTGTTTTGGAATTCTCATTTGCCTAGGTCTTGGAACAGGCTCAGGTTGGCTCACTCGCCAATCCTTTGATTGGTATCATCAGTTAAATACACCGTCATTTAACCCACCCGACTGGATTTTTGCTCCAGTTTGGACCACGTTATACATTTTTATGGGTATTGTTTTAGGCCACTTAATTTTATACAAAACCAGCATGAAGATATGGCTAGTATTCATCATTCAATTGTTTTGCAACTTCATTTGGTCACCTTTGTTTTTTTACTTTCACCGAATTGATTTAGCATTATTAGACTTAATCATTTTATGGCTTTGCCTAATGGGCTGGCATGCCTTCAATCGAAAAAATATTTTTCGAAATTATCTCATGTTGCCTTATACCCTCTGGGTGAGTTTTGCTTTATTACTCAACGCCTGGATTTTTATGTTGAATTAAATAGCACTAATCAAAGCGACATGTTAAGATAAAAAGTTGTCAAAATTGAAGAAATGATTCTATTATTAAAATAACAAAAAAAAAGAGAGTCAAATTATGGCAGATATACAAGAACAATTTCTCAACGATTTAACCAAATCGGGAGAACAGGTGGCTGTATTTTTAATTAATGGTATTAAATTACATGGTATCATCGAAAAATTTGATGGCAATGTATTATTTCTTAAAAATGCCATCACACAAATGGTATACAAACATGCCATTTCGACCGTCGTTCCTGCAACACATTTAAAAAGCCCTATGAAACATGATTAAATAAGCACTTTTTTAGTGCTTATTTATTGCATGATTTTTTGTAAACTTTTTGGTGATTGCGGCCCATAGAGAACTTTTTTCACTTTTCCGTCAGGTCCTACCATCATGGTCATGGGTAAGGCACTGACTGAACGGATGCCGAATAATTTTGCAGGATTGCCTTTGAGGCTTGGCACATGAACGCCCATATCTGCTAGTAACTGCTTTTGCTTGGCCGCACTCAAATGATCAAAATTAACCATAAACATTTGAGCATTTTTTGAAGATAATTGTTGATAAAATTTCTCAATTTCAGGCATTTCACTCATACAAATATCACACCAGCTTGCCCAATAATGAATAATTAACCAACGACCTTTGAGATCTTCACCATACAATGCTTTGCCCTCAAGCGTAGTCAAATGTGGTTTAGAATCTTCAGCAAATCCGACAAAAGAAAACAAAAGCGCAAAAACAAACAACAAAGCCTTAAATTTCATCTTATTGACCTAAAATTAAAAATAATATCATATTTTCTGAATAATTGATACCAGAAGAATTAAATGCATAGCATCCATTTCATAAATGGGATAAATTATTAATTAATAATATTAATAAAAAATTCCAGGAAAAAAATGGCTAAGATTTTAGTGTTATATTACTCCAGCTATGGACACATTGAACAAATGGCTCAAGTCGTTGCTGAAGGGGCGCAAAGTATCCCTCAAACCCTAGTAGATATTAAAAGAGTCCCTGAAACCATCCCCGAAGAACAGGCCAAAGCTTTTGGCATGGATACATCTCAAGCTGCTTCAATTGCTAGCCCAGATGATTTAAAAAACTATGATGCCATCATATTTGGCACCCCTACCCGTTTTGGCAATATGGCAGCACAAATGCGAAATTTCTTAGACCAAACTGGTTCACTGTGGATGCAAGGTGCCCTAATTGGGAAAATCGGTAGCGTGTTTGTCTCAACAGGCACAGGCGGAGGCAATGAAACGACCATTACCTCATTTTGGCATACCCTCGCCCATCATGGCATGGTCATCGTTGGCGCACCCTATTCTATTCAAGAACTCACTAATATCAATGAAGTCAGAGGCGGCTCTCCTTATGGAGCTGCAACGCTTGCCGGTAGTGATGGAAAACGCAAGCCATCCGTTTTAGAACAAAAAATTGCCTTTGCTCAAGGTCAACATGTCGCACAACTTGCGCAAAAAATTTCTGGATAAATTATGAAAATATTAATCGCTGGCGCAAGTGGTATGGTCGGAGAGGCTTTAACCAAAAGTCTCCATCAACATGATGTCATTGTTTTAGGTCGAGATGAAAAAAAACTAAAAGAAAAATTTCCACATTGTAAAACACTTTCTTGGGAGCATTTAGATGCGTTTAAAGAACCTGTCGATTTTGTGATTCATCTTTGTGGTGAAAATATTGGGCAAAAATACTGGTCCAAAAAATTTAAAGAACAAATTATCGAATCACGCACCAAAACCGCTCAATCCTTGATTGATTGGATAAAAAAAACCAATATCACACCGCACGTGCTTGCTGCCAATGCCATTGGATTTTATGGTTGCTATCCAGACCATCATAGCCCAGTCTTCTCTGAAGAAATGCTCTTAGATGAAAACTTTCCAAATTCTTTTTTACAACATACATCATTTGTCTGGCAGGATGTGTGGAATGATTTACCCATCAACACCCCCTTAACCATCATGCGTTTTGGTGTGGTACTAGCCAAAAACCAAGGCATGCTTGAAAAACTTAATTTATCCTATCAATTTGGTATGGGCGCTATTCTTGGACAAGGTCAGCAATATATTTCATGGATAAGTTTAGATGATTTGGTGAAAGCAATACATTTTTTAATTCAACATCAAGCGGTAACTGGCCCCATTAATTTGGTGTCTCCATGTCCAGTCAATCAAGTCATTTTTGGTAAAACACTGGCTCAAGTCTTACAAAGACCTTTTTTTCTCAAATTACCCATAGCCTTGATAAAACTTCTCTTTGGGCAAATGGGTGAAGAACTACTTCTCTCAGGGCAATATGTGATTCCAAAACGCTTAAATGATTTAGGATTTGTCTTTGAATATCCACAATTGGAGCAAGCTTTAAAAGCCATTTATAAAAAAAACAAAACCTAATCCATTAAATGTTTTTTAAGGCTCAAAATCTCATCTCGAACGAGAGCAGCACGTTCAAATTCTAGATTTTGAGCCAAATGCTTCATTTGTTTTTCTAAAGTTTGTATCTTTTTAAATACAAGCTCAGGCTCCATCAAAGTATATTCACCCCGAATAGCTGCTTCTTCTGGTGATACCGCTTTGGCGACTTCGATATAATCATGAATTTTTTTCTCAATGCCTTTAGGTGTAATACCATGTTTTTGATTATAGGCTGCTTGTTTTATACGCCTTCTTTCAGTTTCTTCCATGGCTTTTTGAATCGATTGCGTTAATTTATCGGCATATAAGATGGCTTTACCTTGTAGGTTTCTTGCCGCACGTCCAATGGTTTGAATTAAAGAACGCTCGGAACGTAAAAAACCTTCCTTGTCTGCATCTAATATAGCCACCAAGGATACTTCTGGTATATCCAGACCTTCTCGCAATAAGTTGATACCCACCAAGACATCATACTTCCCTAAACGCAAATCACGAATGATTTCAACACGCTCTACCGTATCAATATCAGAATGCAAATACTGCACTGCAACACCTTGCTCTTGCAAATATGCACTTAAATCTTCTGACATTTTTTTAGTAAGGGTTGTCACTAAAACCCTACTATTTTTGGCTTTGGCTAAATGAATTTCAGATAATAAATCATCCACTTGATTTAATACCGGTCTAATCTCGACCACTGGGTCTAATAAACCGGTGGGACGAATCACTTGCTCTGCAATTTGATCAGCCTGTTCAAGCTCATAAGGGCCAGGGGTTGCAGAAATATAAATAGTTTGTGGCGAGCGCTCATCAAATTCCTCAAAACGTAAAGGTCGATTATCTAATGCTGAAGGCAAGCGAAATCCATACTCCACCAAAGTCTCTTTGCGAGCCCTATCTCCCCGATACATCCCCGATATCTGAGGAACCGTGACATGTGATTCATCGATGATTAATAGTGCCTCAGAGGGCAGGTAATCAAATAAAGTTGGCGGGGGGTCACCTCGCGCTCGCCCTGATAAATAGCGAGAATAATTTTCAATGCCTGAGCAATAGCCTAATTCCATCATCATTTCAATATCAAATGCTGTTCTTTGTTGCAAACGTTGATATTCCAATAATTTATTTTCTTTTTGAAAATACTGTAATCGTTCACAGAGCTCTTGTTTGACTTGCTCAATGGTTTCTAAAATTCTATCGCGCGGGGTAACATAATGGGTTTTGGGGAAAATAGTAACTCGAGGTAATCTTTTAACAATTGCCCCAGTCAGCGGATCAAAAATCGTAATTTGCTCAACTTCGTCATCAAATAATTCAATGCGCACTGCCTCTTTATCACTATCGGCCGGAAAAATATCAATCACATCACCATTGACCCGAAATTGACCTCGACTTAAACTAGCAGTGGTCCTGACATACTGCATTTCTGCCAAACGTGCTAAAATTTTTCTTTGTGGACAAGGCTCATGCGTGGATAGGTGTAAAACCATACCTAAATAGCCTTGGGGGTCACCCAAACCATAAATTGCAGAAACTGTGGCCACAATGATAGCATCTGGGCGTTCAATCAATGCTTTAGTAGCCGATAAGCGCATTTGTTCGATGTGCTCATTGATAGAGGCATCTTTTTCAATAAATGTATCGGATGCAGGAACATATGCCTCGGGTTGATAATAATCATAATAAGAGACAAAATACTCAACGGCATTGTCAGGAAAAAAGGTTTTAAATTCACTGTATAATTGTGCCGCTAAAGTTTTATTAGGTGCCATCACAAGTGCTGGGCGTTTTAATTGCTCAATGACATGAGCCATGGTAAAAGTTTTACCAGAACCGGTCACACCTAATAAGATTTGTTTAGCAAGACCGGTTTCAACCCCTTGCACCAGTGTGCGAATGGCTTGAGGCTGATCCCCAGCAGGTGAAAAAGAAGATTTTATTTTAAACAGTTCTTTCATAGCTATGAATATAGCACAGGAGTAAAAAAATGGATATGAGGCTTGCGCAACGCATGCATAAAATTAAGCCCTCCCCAACTTTAGCAGTTGCAGAAAAGGCTGCAAGGCTTAAAGCACAAGGACAAGATATCATTGGCTTAGGCACTGGAGAGCCAGATTTTGACACCCCACAATTTATTAAAGATGCGGCCATTGAGGCACTTGCGGCAGGCTTCACTAAATATACCGCTGTCGATGGTATTCCTGATTTAAAAAAAGCCATTCAACATAAATTAAAAGAAGAGAATGGTCTCGAGTATGAACTCAATGAAATCATTGTTGGAACTGGTGGCAAACAATGTTGTTACAATCTTTGTATGGCTTTACTCAATCCAGGGGATGAGGTCATTATTCCCGCCCCTTATTGGGTCTCTTACCCTGATATGGTCCTTTTGGCTGAAGGAACCCCGGTAATCATTCCAACCACTGCGGCTCAAAATTTTAAAATCACCCCTGCGCAATTAGAAAAAGCCATTACCCCAAAAACCAAAATGATTTTTATTAATAGTCCCTCTAATCCATCTGGTGTCGCCTATGATAAAAAAGAGCTTTTTGCATTAGGGCAGGTGCTAAAAAAACATCCTCAAATCTGGATTGCAACCGATGATATGTATGAGCATATTCTCTGGAAAAAACCTTTTTATAATATTGTCAATGTAGTCCCTGAGCTCAAAGCGCAAACGATTGTTCTCAATGGCGTCTCTAAAGCCTATGCAATGACAGGCTGGCGTATTGGTTATGCCGCAGGGGATAAACACGTGATTGAACAAATGAAATCGGTTCAATCTCAATCAACCTCTAATCCATGCTCGATTGCACAAAAAGCGGCAGTTGCGGCACTCAATGGCGATCAAAGCGTTGTAGAACAAATGAATCAAGCTTTTCATGAAAGACATGAGTATGTTTTTAAGCGTTTAAGTCAGATGAAAGATATTCAAGTCGTTCCTGCAGATGGCACTTTTTATTTATTCCCTGATGTTCAAACCATTATTGACCAAAAGGGCATGAAAGATGATTTAGAGTTTTCAGAAAAATTACTTCAAGAACAAGGTCTAGCCCTTGTGCCAGGTTCAGCATTTGGTACGCCAGGTTGTATTCGTATCTCATTTGCAACCAGTTTAGAAGTTCTCAAAAAGGCCATGGATAGACTAGAGCAGTTTATAAGCGGCTAATTTATAACCATTTTGTGTTCTCGGCATATAAACAGGTCGGGAGCACAAAAAAAATTAGGTATTTTTTCAAAAAAAACCTTGACCGAACAGGCTTTTAGAATTAATATTTCGTCAGATTCCTCGGTAGCTCAGTCGGTAGAGCGGATGACTGTTAATCATTAGGTCACAGGTTCGAGTCCTGTCCGAGGAGCCAATTAGGACGATGTGGTAAGTTTAGGAAGACATCAAACGGTTTTCGTGGTTTAAACACTAGCTTTTCAGCATTCATTTCCAAGTTCGGAAATAAAATTGTGATAATTCGCCTCTTTTCCTCCAGTTCCGAACTTTTGAACAAATCATGAGCTTTCGACGCTAAGGCAAATATAGTTGATAGAGATTTATTAAAACCATCATCTGCTTCAGTTAATCTTTGTAGCCTAACTTCGACGTTGTGTCGCTCAGCCTGAAGACCTGTGATTATCTCATCGTATTCTTCTTTTGAGATTTGAGCATCTAAAAACAAGTCTCTAGCTCTTGTTATCCGAGTTTGAATGGTTTGATACT
>DNMA01000085.1 GCA_003489505.1 Legionellales bacterium
TCATCGGTTGTTGTATCATGCGCTGCCGATAAAAATAATGTTTCCTCAGGAATTTCAATACCTCGTTCTTTTAAGGCATCTCGAACAAAAGCCTGATTTAAAATATGGGCTAAAATTTTTGCATTATCACCACCATGGTTACCCCCACAAGCACCACAATCTAGTGCTGAAGCATATGGGTTATTGTTGGTAGTACTTTGATGACCACAAAAAACCACGACTTTAGCAAACTCTTCAGTGAGTCCCATTAATCTTAAAACAACATCTGCATAAGCAATTTGCTCTTTTTGAGGAATCCCTGTCTGTGGGTTTTGCGTATCCACTTGCAATTTTTCATCTATCTGGGGAATCATTTTTTTCTTAAAATAATCCAGCATATTTTGGAAAAATTCTGGAGAGAAGTTTTTCAACAACATCCCTAAGCCACACCAAGGGCCCATCGCGTCAGCAAGGTTAAATGGTGTGGTATAGTTATATTTTAACTGATGATAAGCACCCATAAAGGAATCTAATAAATCCTGACGTTTATCCAGTAAATTTTTTTCTTTTGAGGATGCGTCGACTTCTGTGTAAATATCAAAACGTGGTTTAAGCAAAACAGGACAACAATCTTTGCTATGTTTATGGCTGTAATCATGAATTCTAACCGGCAAACCAAAAAACCCTGCAAAGCCTAAAGTCTCATAGGCCCCCAAAGACTCAATTTTTCTTCTAAAAGGCTCTGAGCGCACATCAATACAAAAAACCATTTGAACATCTGGGCGTTGAGTGGCTTGATGAATATGATTGACCTCCCCTTTCAGCTGCTCAATCAGTGTTTGTCGATAGAGTTTTTCTTGTTTTTTAATCGACTCAATTTGTAATGCGCATTCATGATTTTTTAAATTATTTTTTTTTTCCACTTGAATATCAGGCCATAAAATAGTGGTTAAAACCAAACGAACGGCTATGTATTGCACTAAATTAATTGGCAGTTTATTTTTCAAATGCTTTGCATTACTCCAAAGACTTAGCCACTTCACATAACCTGCCCAGCCGGGTAAGTAAGAGAAGTTTTGAACAATAAAGTCATGATACTGTTCAGGATAAACATTCAGTTTTCTTAAACATAATAAAATGGCTTCATGTGCTGATTCAGGTAAAGTACTGATAAAATCTTTAATGTTTTTTTGACCAGCATGCAATTGAAAATCAAATAAAGCCAACTGACAAAAATTTCGATAAAAACCTTTTTCACGCTGAGGCATTTCAATGGTGCCCTGCCCCATATCCAAAAATGCGCCAGACCATTTGATCATTTCTCGATTAACCAACTCTTGTTTGGATTGGCTTTGACGCATACGATACATCTGAAAACTATGTTGTACCGCCTCATCAAACAGCTCATCTTCAAATCCTTGTAAAGGATTACAGGCAATGAATGTCTCTAATGGCCAAACCGGTGTGATATATTTTGCGGCTTGTGCAACCAAAACATCCATATCCATTTCTCTTTGCATATCTGGTGTAGGAGTGATTTTTTCATTGACCAGAGATTCTACAGCTATATTTTCTTTCATGATCATTCCTTAAATTTGATATGTTTGTCTAATTAAAGTCATTGTCTTGGTATAAGGCTGACTAGCATTTAAAGCACACATGTATGCCTTTAACCCGCATTTAGAATTTTTAAGCCTTGAAAACACACGAGAGTTTTTTAATAACCAAAGAGCCAGTAAGAAAACAAATCCCAAGACAAAAACTGGATGCAATGCTTGTGGCAAAGCAAAATCATCATGAAAACAAGACTCAATCAGGCGAAGACTCAAACCATAAATACCGGCAAACAAACTCACTAATGTCATATCTAAGAAGAGATGGTTTTTACCCACCAAGCCTTTTGATAATTGCCAAACGGTAATAGCAACCATTCCAAGTAATATCCATCGGGTATTCATTTCACTTAAATCTAAATCGGAAGTGAAAATAAATAAACCCAAGGCTAAGATAGTCGATAAGACCACACCTAAATAATGTTTAAAATCGCAATCGACTTGTTCTGCTTCAAACCGAGATTGCAGCGCAGAACCTGCATTTAAAAATAAATAGGCCTTAAATAATCCGTGCCAGCATAAATGCGCAACGGCCGCTGGAAACAAGCCCATACCACATTGCATGAACATAAATCCCATTTGCGCCATGGTTGAGTTAGCTAACATTTTCTTAATATCGACTTGTATGAGTTTCCAAAGACCACCCAATAAGGCAGTGATACATCCCATACTAAAGATAAAGATCATCACCGAAATATCTTGAGAAAATAATTGGTGATATTTCACTAACAATATCCCGCCACCATTCACAATCCCTGCATGCATCAAAGCAGAAACAGGAGTTGGGGAATTCAAAGAGCTTAATAACCATCGATGAAAAGGCCAAATGGCTGATTGACACATCGCCGCCAAAACTAAAAACCATGGCGCCAATGGTGATTGGGGAAATAAAAAGGATAGTGCTAAGAGTCCGCTTCCGAGACACAAGGTCAATGCAGTAAAGATTCCAGAAGTTTTGGCGGCTTGCCATTGACTTTTATGAATCATCAAACTGGCTAAGATAAGGCCATTCAAGGTCCAGAAAAGCCAAAAAAGACTTTGACTGGTGGTCAACACCATGGCATTTGATGAAACCGTCAATAAAGCTAATTTAATAAAATACTTACCAAAAGCACTATCACCATTCATATACCGAATGGAAAACTTCTGGATATTTAGACTGACAAATAATATTAAACAGCTTAGCAAATAACTAATTTTTAAATCGGCATTGAGATCAAAAATCAATCCCGATAGACTCATCACTAAACCTACTAGTGTAAAACCTAAAAATACATTCACCGACCATTTGATGTTTTTAATTGCAACCATTAGCATCAACATCAAACCCCATACAGGAGTGATTTGTGTTAAAAAGTGATAGACATTCACATTAACCTCCATTAGAATTTCTACTATCTCATCATAAATTTAGTAGAAAAACTAATATAAGTAAAATTAATAATTTTAATTTTTGCGATAAGGGATTCTAATGAATATCGATACCGTCTCTTTACAATGCTTTATAGCAGTGGCAGAAACTTTAAGTTTTACCAAGTCAGCTGAGCTGATTGGCCGCACTCAATCAGCAGTGAGTCAACAAATTTCTAAGCTTGAAAATCTGATTGGTAAGGAACTGATTATTCGAGGGAAAGAGCCTGCCCTGACTCTTGATGGTGAGATTTTTTTAAATTACGCCCGACGGATTTATAGCCTACATCGAGAGCTATTTGACCGATTCAAAGAGCCTGAACTAAAAGGAGAAATTCATTTTGGTTTACCTGAGGATTTTGCCAGCATGATTTTATCAGACGTATTGGTTGAGTTTGCTAGACTTCATCCAAGGGTTATCCTCAATGTGGAGTGTGATTTAACACTCAATCTTTTAAAAGATTTTGAAAAAAACAAATATGATTTGATTTTAATTAAAAATAACTTTAATCAACACGAACACCTTGGCGATGTTATCAGCACTGAAAATGTCGAATGGGTGGGCAATATAAAACGCTTGCCTGAACTCAATGCCAACTCCACCATACCACTTGTTCTTTCGCCAAGCCCTTGTGTCTATCGAGAAAACGTTATTCAAGCTTTAGAAGAAAAAAAAATTAAATGGACTA
>DNMA01000053.1:0-536 GCA_003489505.1 Legionellales bacterium
TATTGGTTTGAGGGGAGTCGCGGTTTCTAAGAAGAAAAAATTAAGATTCTTTAGCCTGTTGAGATTTATGCACTTGTTTTTGTTCAAAACGTTGTTGTGCATATTTAGCCTGCTCATGATTGACGATATCCACCTCTTGGCCATATAAATCTACTCGCGCAGTGTCTTCTTTTTGGCAGGCCAGATAAATCGATGCGCTACTATAATGCTGAATCGCTAATTTAATTTCGTTTTTATTGACTTCTGGATGTTTCAAACAATCATGAAAAGCATATAAGTCTTCTAAGATACCGATTTTTAAGGGTTTAATCTCTTTGGGTTTTCTAGAAAAAGCATTGGGAAAGTAGGCGATTAACCACTCTAAAGTATGCAAATAATCTGATTTACTAAAAGTATTTGACATGATATTTACTTCATTAAAATTTTATTTAATCATAGCATTGAAGACTATCGTATGAAATAGTTTTTGACTCTCTATCGAATGTTTATCAAGGAAAAAATGAGCTGGAAGGCCGATCAAATTGACTTTTTGATCA
>DNMA01000053.1:851-6070 GCA_003489505.1 Legionellales bacterium
GATCAAATTGACTTTTTGATCAAAATAAGGTACAATGTTTCTTTTTTGAAACTAAATGGCGACATGTCATTCGTTTTAAATTGAATAATTACATTCAGTTTTATTCGAAATCAATAAAGAGAGGTACTATGAACTGTCGAACGATTATTAAATCCCTTCCCATGACAATGGGTCTTGTTTTATCTCAAAGCACTTTCAGTGCAACAGCATCAGGTCAAACATTTCAGCACCTGCATCATTTGGCTCCAAGCTTAAACTCAAAAGCCCTACAATCGGCTTTAAATGCTTATCAAAAAGCCAATCATCAAAACTTGGTACATAAGCCAGTTTTAACTGTGATTGATTACTCCTTACCTTCATCGAAACAACGTATGTGGATTTTCGATGTGAAACGTGAAAAACTTTTATTGAACACTTATGTTGCTCACGGCCAAAACTCAGGTATGAATGTTGCAAACCATTTCTCAAATACGCCTTCCAGTAAATCAAGCAGTTTAGGAACTTATATCACCAAAAATACCTATTATGGTTCAAATGGCTTATCCTTAAACTTACAAGGTCTCGAAAAAGGCTTTAACGATAACGCTTTAAGACGTCGTGTGGTCATTCATGGTGCTTGGTATGTTGAACCTTCATTTATTCATCAATCAGGTCGTGCTGGTCGTAGTTGGGGATGCCCATCTGTAGCAAAAAGCATTGCAAGTTCATTGATTCATACGATTCAAGGTGGATCAGTTGTTTTTGCTTATTATCCTGATTCTCACTACTTACATTCTTCGCATTACGCGTAATAAAAGTCGAGGCCAGTGAGTTTCCTCAACTGGCCTCAATACGGAAAAATCAAATCCTTTGAAATTTCCATGACATCCTGTCAATTTATCCTTCAGTATGGCTTATCTTCCTGATAAGTCTTAAATTAACTATAGCATAAAATTTATTTTCTGCATTCAGAACTATTTGAGCTTTAAATGTTCAATATGTGCCTGATATGAATGACTTAAAGCTTTAGTATAAAATACGCATTGGTAATACAGTCGTGCTATTGACGCCATTAAAAAAGTTCTTCACCTCAATTCCTCGTGTTGGTTGTTTTTTTTGAATCATACCATGAAAATTTCATCATCAATTGAATTCTTTTCTGATAAGCATTGCTTTTTTTGTATGAAGTGGTGAGAATAAGGCGATTTTTTTTAACTTTTAGGATTGAGAGTTGTAATCGTGTAACAGGGAGTGTTGCTGTGTTTTGTTTTCGTCAAATTATTCTAAGTTTTTTTTGTCTACAGCTTGTATTTGCCCACAGCGCTACAGTTGATGTTATCGATGAGCGTATTATCGCCTTAAAGCGCTCTATTGCAAAATCTGAAAATGAAATTAAGGAAATTCAAAAGGAAAAAAAGCGTTTTGGCTACAAACATCAACGCATCATTCAAGAAGATAAACAAAGTCATCCATTAGTCAATACGAATTCCTATTGGCTAGCAAAAGATTACACGCGTTATCCTCCAAATCCGTACCCTAATTATTTCAAATATACGACTGACGACTTAGCTAATGAAATTGAGTTTCATTTATGGTTCCAAGGTGATATGGACTCTTTAATGAATATCAATGGTTTAATTGTCAATGATGGTCGAATTTTTGTGCCCGTCGGAAGTAGTAATAGTATTCAACGTTATTGGATTCGCCGACTTAGACCCAGTGTACAAGGGTATGTCGATGACTACATCAATTATTTTTTAAATGTTGATATGGGTATGAGTAATTTTGGAATTTTTGATGCTTTTATTGATATTAATTATTTTCGACTGCTGGGTTTTCAATTTGGTCAGCAAATGAGTTTGGTCAGCGGTATTGAAAACTTCTTTGATAACTTCAGTTATTTATCTCGCGCCTACACCATGGAAATGAGTCATACACAAATGTTGGCGCCTGATAGAGAGTTTGGATTTGTATTCCATGGCTCATTCGGACCCTCTGGACAAGAGCCTTATTATACTGGTTTAAGTTTATTGGGTTTTGATGACTTTTTTTCCTATCAATTAGGTATATTGACAGGTGCACCAGATGACCTGTCTCCTGAAAATAGTTTTAACTCCAGAACCTTGAATTTTTTTCAGAATGTCAATTTTTTGGCTTATGATGTTGAAGGTCGAATTTTTACCAATCCTTTTATTGAATATTCCAAGCACCCACTCCAGCATCTAGGATTGGGTTTAGCACTGAGTTCTGGTAGAGCTCAAATGCAAGATGAATTACCAAGCCTTGTGTCTATAGCGCAAAACCCAATTTACTTTTACGAATACAATACGCTTTATAATAATGAATATGCAGCAATACAAGTCGTTGCCAATGGAGCTCGAACACGAATACATCCTCAAGCTGTATGGAGTTATGGTCCACTGGGGTTGATTGGGGACTTGACGCAATCAAAACAAAAACTGGGTTTAAAATATGGTGATACTTTGCTTAGGGAAACAGTTGAACAAACCAACCGAGCAAACCAGCTATCAGTAATTTATAATCTCACGCAAGAAGAGTTTAACTTATTTCATTTTATTCCTAATCAAAATTTTCATATATTTGAAAAGGGCGCATGGGGGGGATTGCAGGCAGTATTTCGCATATCTGGCCTAAGTCTAGACCCCAGCGTATTTAATAACAGCTATCAAAAAATTGTCGATGGTAAAGAATATACTTACTATTATTTTGTAGACCCTAGAATTTCTGTTCAGAAAGCTACTAGCTGGAGTATTGGCCTTAATTGGTATTGGAATCAATATTTGCGTTTTACATTTGAATACGACCAAACAAAATATGTTGGTGGCTGCTCAACGGGTGCGATGAATGCTACAACTGGAACACCTGGATGTTTGATGGGTTCTAATGATACATATTTAAGCAGCAGTCAAGTCATCAATCGGCCGGATGAAAAAGTTTATATGCAACGTGTACAGATCTCATTCTAGGAGTAGTCAAACGTGTTTTTAAAAGTTTTATTAGGCCTATTACTTAGTTTTTCTTTACTTGCAAAAGAGTCATTATTTGAAAAATCACATTATCTGCCCAGAAAACCTAGGGGATTTGCAGCATTTAGTCCTGATAAAAGAAATGCATTTTATTTGGATTTTCAATTGGATTATCATGCTGATGCATTTTTTAATACCCAGGGCTTAGTTATCAATATGGGTACCAATGCTATTAATCTCAATAATCAAAACTTTGCATTAAGAAATTGGATTTATCTGGCAAGACCTTTGATTGAAGTGCAAATTGAGGAAGATATTCATATTTTTGCCACCCCGGATTTTGGTTTACAACAGTTTCGATTTTTTGATGGTTATGTCGATATCGATCATTTTAAGACTTTTGGTCTATTAGCTGGTTTACAAAAAAGTTTAGTGGCCGGAATGGAGATTTTAGAAAATAATATTAATGTTAATTATGCCGGCTATTCGTCTACTTTAGCACCTAATCGGGAAATAGGTTTGATGTTACATGGCGCTTTAGGGGCTTCTCGTCCCCATCCTTATAATTCCATCAGTTATTTGGGATTTGATGATTGGCTCTCCTATCAACTAGGGGTTTTTAATGGAAACGCTGATTCCTCATTTCCTGGGATTATCCCCATCAATGTGGCTGAGGGGGCCAATTTGTATCAATTCTCTACCTTTAATACAGGTAATAAAGCTTTCGAAGGGCGGGTGTTGATGAATCCTTTTATTGAGAAACAAGGGCATCTTTTACAAAATTTAGGGATTGGATTTGCTGGTAGCGCGCAAACAGTGGTCAATAAATTAGGTTTGCCCGCATTTCTATCACCCGGTCGAAATGTTATTTTTTCATTTCAAACCTATGAGTCGATATCCATTGGGCAAGGAGTCAGAAATCGTATTCATCCACAGTTTTATTGGTATTTTAAAAATTTTGGAATTGAAGGAGATTGGTCTCAAACGCTACAACATTTGGGATTAAAGTTTCGTTCGCATGTCACAGGAAATCTCCCAACAATTCGGCAATTGAATAACGCAGGTCAGATACAGTTTGTTTATAATCTAACAGGTGAGGATTATAAAATAGGGCGGATAGAACCCCATCGAAAATTTCGTCCCTTTGATAAACAAGACTTTGGGGCATGGCAATTGGTTTTTCGCTTATCACTTTTAGATTTAGACCCCAGCATTTTTCAATCTAGTTATGTCAATAATGTGGGTCAAGTTCAATATGATTATTCAGACCCCAGAGTTTCGGTACAACACGCAAATACCTGGACGATTGCTTTGAATTGGATATGGTCAGAGCATTTTAGAATGAGTAGTGAATTTGCTCATACCAGCTTTAAAGGGGGATGTTCAACGGGGGCTTTGTCAGATCCTGAGCATCCAGGTTGTTTAACAGCTAGTGAAGAATATGTCACAGCACCCAGTAGCCAAGTCATCAACCGTCCAAATGAATTAGTTATGTTGCAACGATTTTTCTTGATTTTTTAAGCGATTCTTTTATGCTAAAATCGATTTTTTAATTAAGACGAGAGTATGCAATGATTTTATTAAAAACCTCTAAAGGTGATATCAAGATTCAATTGGATGAGAAAAACACCCCAGTAACCGCACAAAATTTTGTAAATTATGTGCAAGATAAATTCTATGATGACACCATTTTTCATCGTGTGATCAATGGCTTTATGATTCAAGGCGGTGGTTTTAATCCTAAAATGCAGCAAAAAGGCACGCAAAAGTCTATTCAAAATGAAGCCAAATCTGCAAAGCCCAATAAACGAGGCACCCTTGCGATGGCTAGAACCAATGATCCACATTCTGCTACAGCACAGTTTTTTATCAATTTAGTAGACAATGATTTTTTAAACTTCTCAGGTGAAAACTTACAAGGTTGGGGTTATTGTGTATTTGGTGAAGTGGTCGAAGGGATGGATGTTGTTGATGCAATTGCAAAAGTGAAAACAGGTGCCATGAATGGTCATGGTGATGTACCCGTTGAAAACGTTGTAATTCATTCAGCTGAAATTGTTGAATAAATGTAAATCATCATAGAGTGCTTCGCACTCTATGATGGCCTCTTTTTGAATACGCATAGTTTGTATCATGAGGGCGGAGAGAGGTTTTGACTAATTAGAAAATCTTAAACATGCTTAATCATTGTTTTATGACTTTTTATTTCAACTCAGGGCTTTATTAAAAATACTGTTAAAACTCTTTAGAAAT
>DNMA01000007.1 GCA_003489505.1 Legionellales bacterium
CTGATGAAAAATCAGAAAAAATTACAACTATTCAAGAAGCTGTTGATTATATCGAAGCTAACATGAACAAAGACGCTTAATAATCGTTTTAAACAGTGGGATAGATTCTGATATCAGGTCTCCCGCTGTTTTTTTTTAAGCATTTCAAGTGAAAATAGGAGAGTCTTCTTGAATAAAAGACGTGTGGTGGTTACCGGTTTTGGAATGATAACCCCTGTAGGTTTGACAGTCCAAGATACTTGGGCAAATATTTTAAATGGCGTGAGTGGTGTTACATCTGTTCAAGAATTTGATACGACCGAGTACTCAACTAAAATTTGGGCTCGTGTAAAAGATTTCAATCCTGAAGCGTATTTTGATGTTAAAGAAGCTCGAAAAATGGACGCTTTTTCACAGTATGGCGTCGTCGCAGCTGATGAGGCGCTCAAGCAATCAGGCTTGAAAGTTACACCTGAAAATGCTCACCGTTGTGGTGTTGCTGTCGGCGCTGGTATTGGCGGCATTGCGACCATTACTAATAACCAAGAAAAACTCATGCATGGTGGTCCCAAAAAGGTCTCTCCATTTTTTATCCCTGCAGGTATTATTAATATGGTTGCAGGACAGATTTCTATTCGTCATGGTTTAAAAGGCCCTAATATCTCTGTCGTAACTGCTTGTACGACTGGAACGCATAATATTGGCTTAGGTGCTCGCTTAATTGCTTACGGCGATGCTGATGTCATGGTCTGTGGTGGTTCTGAAATGACCAATACACCTTTATGTATTGCAGGCTTCTCGGCTGTACGTGCCTTGTCAAAGCGTAATGACGAACCTACTAAAGCTTCTCGTCCATGGGATAAAGACCGTGATGGCTTTGTCATGGGAGAGGGCGCAGGTATTTTGGTTTTAGAAGAATACGAACACGCTGTGAAGCGTGGTGCAACCATTTACGCTGAATTAGCAGGATTTGGGATGTCGGGTGATGCTTATCATATTACAGCACCTGATGAAACTGGTGAAGGTGCTATGAGTTGTATGAATATTGCACTGAAAGATGCAGGCGTTCAACCGAATGCAATTGATTATATTAATGCGCATGGTACTTCAACTTATTTAAATGATTTGAATGAAACCAAAGCCATTAAAAAGGTATTTGGAAACCATGCTTATGATTTAGCAGTGAGCTCGACAAAATCGATGACTGGCCATTTACTTGGCGCAGCAGGCGCTGTGGAAGCGATTTTCTCAGTACTGGCTATTCGAGATCAAGTCGCACCGCCAACTATCAATTTAGATAATCCTGATGAAGGCTGTGATTTAAACTTTGTTCCACACAAAAAACAAGAACGTCTCATCAATTATGCAATGAGTAATTCATTTGGTTTTGGTGGTACCAACGGCTCTGTTCTATTCAAAAAAATAGGATAAACATATGCTTTTGCCACATCGTTGGCTCAAAATATTATTGAGCATTGGAAGCTTCATCATTTTACTGATGGGCTTTCAGGTGTGGCAAATTAAACAAGAATTTTTTGTACAACCTGCAAGCAATACCAAAAAACTGATTACGATTCCTAAGGGAAGTTCTGCCCGAAAACTCAGTTATATTCTTCAAGATAATGCAGTGATTCGTTCACCCCATGTTTTTTTAGCGCTATTAAAATATTATGATTTTAGCCATCATTTAAAATCAGGAACTTATTTATTAAATCCCCACGACACCGTTTGGTCTTTAGTTGAAAAGATGGAAAGGGGGCAGGTTTATCAAATCAATATACAAATTATTGAAGGCACTCGCCTATGTGATTTAGTTAAAAAGCTATCAGAGTCTAAAGACTATCACTTCACTCCATCGATGCTTAATGAGTTGCAAAACAACTACGTATCACTGGAGGGCTTATTGTTTCCTTCTACGTATATGCAAGCCTATGGTGAAAGTGTATTACCTGTTTTAAAACTGGCTCAAAAAACTATGCAGGAAAAATTAACCGAAATATGGAGTGGTCGTGATTATCAGCTACCTTATCAATCTGAATATGAGTTGTTGGTTGCCGCATCAATTATTGAAAAAGAAACTGCTATTGAAGAAGAAAGACGTTTGATATCAGGTGTTATTGTCAATCGATTAAAACTGGGTATGCCATTGCAAATGGACCCCACTGTAGCCTATGGTCTACCCGGTTGTGAACATGTGGTTTTAAAAGGCAAAGATATTAAAGTAGACTCAGCTTACAATACTTACCGTCATCGTGGATTACCGCCTACTCCCATAGCCATGGTTAGCCGTTCATCTCTTATGGCTGCAGCACATCCCCATCAAACAGCATTTTTATATTTTGTCGCTAAAGGTGACGGCAGCCATCTATTTTCTGTTGAGTATGAACAGCAGAAAAAGGCTATTCAACAATATTTAAGGGTCACAAATGCCAACTAATACGGGTTTATGGATAGTAGTAGAGGGAATTGATGGGGCTGGCAAAACAACAGCGATACAAACCATTACCCAAGCCTTAAAAAATCATCAATGTGATATCAAAGTATTTAGAGAGCCTGGGGGCACAGCTTTTGGTGAACAGGTACGTCATGTCTTAAAAACTGAAGGGCTCAGTATTTTACCTTTGGCTGAAGTTTTACTCTTTTATGCAGCACGCTATCAGCTTCTTGAAAAAGAAATATTGCCAGCATTAAAAACAGGCACCTATGTTTTACTCGATCGTCATGAGCTCTCTACCTGGGCTTATCAAGCAGGTGGTCGAGGTTATGATATCCACGAAATTAAAAAGATTTCTGAAGTATGTATTCAAGGCAGAAGGCCTGATTTAACAATTTTCTTATCGGTATCGCCAGAGATTGCTTATCAAAGAGTGCATTTAAGGGGTGAACTAGACCATATTGAAAATGAAGGTTTAGCGTTTTTTGTTGATGTTAACCAAGCTTATGAAACCTTTTTAGAAGATTATCCTCATGTTATGCGCATTGATGCGAATCAATCGCTTGAGAAAGTACAACTTGATCTTTTATCTCAATTTAATCAATGGTTAGCGCATCATTTATCATGAATATCATGTCCTTATTAGAACAAGTCCTGCAACAAGAGCGTTTTCCTGGCGCAGTATTACTGCAGGGTTATGCAAAAGATAGTTTTGCATTCGTGCAGTCATTTTTATCTTTTGCTTTTTGTGAGCAACACAGTCGTTGTGGTCTATGTGATGGCTGCCATTTATTCTTAGCTGAAAATCACCCTGAACTGTTAATCATCGCCCCCCTCGAAAAGGGGCATGCGATTAAAATCGACCAAATCCGTGAATTACAGTCCATGGCTTATCAAACGCCTCATTGGGTATGGATTCAACAAGCCGATTCCATGAATGACAATAGCGCTAATGCTTTATTAAAAATTCTGGAAGAACCGGCATTAAAAACCCATTTTATTTTAACAGTCGATAATAAAAATTTATTACCTAAAACCATTTTGAGTCGTTGCTGGCAATTTGATTTACCCAAAGAGGGGACAGAAGAGCCAATAGTCCATTCGCCATTGATGGCTTATCAAGATGAGTTTTTAAAAAATTTGAAATTGTATTTGAATGAACAAATCGATTTAATTCAAATTTTAAAACCCTTTGAAGCATACGCCTTAGATGATGTCTTGTGTTTTTTACAATATATTGGCTTTTTGATGGTTCAAAAGTATCTTTTAAACACGAAGGCAGAAGATATTGCGTTACTGGTGTCTATACCATTGGCATTATGGTGGACATTTTGGGATAATATACTGCAATATCGTAAACAATTGCGGATGGGTATTAACTTACAAGCGCAATTGCTACTGAGCCGTTTATTTTTAATTTTAAAGGGAAATGTTTAATGATTGTTGATTCGCATTGTCATTTAAACCGACTAGATCTCACTGATTTTGGAGGAGATCTTAATAAAGCCCTGGATGCAGCAAGAGCTGAAGGCGTTGAGCATTTTTTAACGGTTAGTGTTGAACTCGAAGATGCAGAAGAGCTTAAAAATATCGCTAAATCCCACGCAGAT
This sequence comes from Legionellales bacterium, assembly GCA_003489505.1. Classification (GTDB taxonomy): domain Bacteria; phylum Pseudomonadota; class Gammaproteobacteria; order Legionellales; family Legionellaceae; genus UBA2653. The sequence continues at coordinate 4,024 of DNMA01000007.1, forward strand.
GTCTCTTATTCGATTGGCTGGCATCCAACAAGTGTTTTATTAGAAGATAAAACTGCTTGGTTGTTAAAAGAAGGTGCTTTAAAGCAGTGTATTGCCATTGGTGAAACAGGACTTGATTACTATCATGTTCAAGAAGATGCCCATCGTAGTGCTCAAAAAAATCTATTTTGCCAACATATTGATGCAGCTAAACAACTCAAAAAACCTTTAATTATTCATACCCGAATGGCTGCAGCCGATACCATGGATATCCTAAGACAAGAACAAGGCCAAATTTGTCGGGGAGTGATGCATTGTTTTACTGAGGATTGGGCGATCGCTAAAGAGGCGCTTGATTTAGATTTTATGATTTCTCTTTCAGGCATTGTGACTTTTAAAAATGCCCATCAAGTCCATGAAGTCGCTAAAAATACACCCTTAGACCGTCTTTTGATCGAAACCGATGCCCCATATCTTGCTCCTGTGCCTTATCGGGGTAAAACCAACCATCCTGCTTGGGTGCGCTATGTTTGTGAAGGCATTGCAAATTTACGTGGCATCACTTATGAAGAAGTAGCCCATGCCACAACAGAAAATTTTTATCGCTTATTTCCAGCTAAACGGAGCACTTGATGAGAAATTTAGCTTTAGGTTTAATGTCTGGCACCAGTATGGATGGTATTGATGTCGCAATTATTGATGTGCACACTCAAGAATTGGTCTTAGGTCAAACTTTCGCCTATCCCGAACAGGTAGCTAAAAAACTAAAGCTTGTGATGGAAAATGGCTGCTTTGATATGCATTATTTTGCACAATTAAATCGTGAAGTGGGTATAGCCTTTGCAGATGCAGCATATTCTTTAGCTTCAGAAATTCAAGAACCGATTCAAGTTATTGGAAGTCATGGACAAACGATTTGTCATCAAACAGATGATGCTATCGCTTATACCTGGCAATTAGGTTGTCCTTACAGCATTTATGAAAAACTTAAAGTGCCGGTTGTATTTGATTTTCGAAGTCATAATGTTGTGCAAGGCGGACAAGGCGCGCCTCTTGCTCCTTTATACCATCAACATCTTTTTGGACATGAAAAAAGTGTTGCCGTGATTAATATTGGTGGAATCAGTAATATTTCACTTATCCGAGAAGGGCAGCCCGTTGTAGGTTTTGATATGGGCCCTGGTAATTGTTTGCTCGATGCCTGGATTGCTAAACATCAGCAAAAAAATTATGATGCACAGGGTCTATGGGCTCAATCAGGAATGCTTTCAAAGGATTTACTCGATAACTTATTAACCGATGCTTTTTTTCAAAAGTCATTTCCTAAAAGTATCGGAAAAGAGTATTTTTCCTTAGCGTGGCTTGAAAAAAATCCTTTAATACAAATGCTAAAGCCAGAGGATGTACAAGCAACTCTTTTGCATATGACTGCTTTTTTGATTGCACAGACAGTGTCTTTGCATTTACCAAAAGAAAGTGCAGTATATATTTGTGGTGGTGGTGTGAAGAATCAGACTTTGATGGATGAAATTAAATTATTACTAGCCGATTATTGGGTTCAATCTAGTGATAAGAAAGGTATATCTTCTGATTATCTCGAAGCCATGATGATGGCATGGTTAGGAGCATGTCGTATTCAAGGCGTTCGACATGATGTATCTTCAATTTTAGGTGGTTCAGACCAACAATTATTAGGTTTAATCTGTCAATAAATCATTGACAATTACACATAATATAGGTGTAATTTATTCAATATTTTGAAGGAGGAGTTTATTTTTATGAATCAATTCGAAGGGAAATTTAAAACCAAAGCCTATTTTATTTTCTTCTTAGCCTCCTGTTTTTACTTATATGAGTTTATTTTACAAGTGGCCCCCAGTGTGATGGCTCAACCGATGATGCAAACCTTTCATGTGACTGCATCTGGTTTTGGAATTATTTCTGCTTTTTATTTTTATGCTTATGCCCCCATGCAGTTACCGGCAGGCTTAATGTTTGACCGTTTTGGACCCAGACGATTAATGACTTTCGCATTATTACTTTGTGCGATGGGCTCATTTTTCTTTGCCTCAACCGATAGCGTCATTACCGCTGCGATGGGTCGTTTTATGATTGGTGTGGGCTCTGCATTTTCATTTATCGGGGTTTTAGTGCTTTGCTCTCGTTGGTTTCCAGCAAAACATTTTGCTATTTTGGCAGGTGTTGCACAGTTAATGAGTTCAGTAGGCGCAATTTTTGGAGAAATGCCTCTAGCTTGGTTAATTAATCAAGTGGGGTGGAGACAATCTAGCTTTATTTTAGCCGTTATTGGTATTGGTTTATCGGCCTTGTTATGGTCATTTGTGCGTGATTATCCAGATGGTCACGAAGAGTTTAAAACTGAACCAGGTATTAAAGAAGAGTTTAAACGTTTAATGACCGTTTGTGGTAAAGCACATACTTGGAAAATAGGCGGTTATGCGTTTTGTATCTGGACACCCATTGCTGTTTTTGCTGCACTTTGGGGTGTGCCTTATCTTCAAGCTAAATTTAATATCTCGGTCGTAGCAGCTTCGGGGATGTGTAGTTTAATTTGGGTTGGAATCGGCATTGGTAGTCCCGTTTTAGGTTGGTTAAGTGATCACATTTGTAACCGTCGTGTGGCATTGGGTTTAAGTTCTATCATGGGTTTGATAGCCACTTTAGTGATTTTATACATGCCTGAAATTTCAATCGGTATGGCGTCTGTCATGTTTTTGATTTTTGGTTTGGGAGCAGGTGGTCAATCCGTGAGTTTTGCTGTGGTAAAAGATTATAATCCTCCTCAGTTGGTCGGTACGGCTTCTGGTTTTAATAATTTATCAGTACTCATTGGTGGTTCGATATTTCAGCCACTGGTTGGCGTTTTATTGCATCATAGTCAACACTGGCACATGGTCAATGACGTACCGGTTTATGATGTTTTAGCTTATCAAAATGCTTTAATCATTATGCCAATTTGTTATTTTGTTAGTTTATTGATTGTGGCTTTTGGTTTAAAAGAATCTCATCCAAATTACACCCCTGTTTTAGAAAATAAAGCCAGCTGTTGTTAATCTCTTAAAATCAACCGCTTGATTCATTTGGATTCTGCGGTTTATTTTCATTCTGCTCAAAACAAAATCTACTTTTTACAAAATAAAATACATTATTTTTTATAC
>DNMA01000222.1 GCA_003489505.1 Legionellales bacterium
ATTTTATTTTTAATGAAATTCTGGCTGCTAATTGTTACTCTCGCAGCCATCAATCATTAAATTACTGGCGTTCAACAAGTGGTTTTGAAGTGGATTTTATTATTGAGGATACCCTTGATGTTGAAGTCAAAACAAGTAAAAAAATTCAGGATAGAGACCTCAGAGGATTAAAAGCTTTGATGGATGAAAAAATATGTTCTAAATATGTTTTAGTTTCTTTTGATGAAATTTCTCGAGTGACCGAAGGAATCGAAATCATGCATTGGCAGGAGTTTATTCGTCAATTACCGACTTGGATGAGTCAGTTATAGTCTCTTGTATTTGCTAATTTGCAAGCAGTTGTTCCTTATGATATTGTAAATTTGTACTGTATTGGCAAGGAGATGCTTATCAGTATAAAGATGTTCTTAAGGAATAAGAACTTATCAACATGTAAAAGGATTGCATCATGTTCAATAATGATTTTATAACCGTACTGGTTTTATTAGCCGTAATTGTCGCCAGTAAATTGATCATCAAAGGACTGCAAAAGTTGTCTGAGGAAAAACCAAAATGTTGATATCCATGATGGGTTTAGCTTTGGTTTTTGGTTATTTAATTTATGCTTTATTTTGCCCTGATGAATTTTAAAAGCTTATGATTTTTATAATACAATGGATGTTAATCAATGCGGTGGTCTTGGCGCTAGCCTATCCTTTGGCTCAATATTTAAGCTATATTTTTCGTTTTGAGGAAAGTCTTTTTCCCTATCAAAAAAAAATCGAAGATAAAGTTTTTGATTTCACTGGTTTATACCGTGGCCCCATGGACTGGCTAGAATATTTAAAAAGTCTATTAAAATTTGAATTCTTATGTTTAATTGCCATTTATATTCATGCCCGAATTCAATCCTTTCGTGAGCCTTTTTTTAATCCCTCAGAGGCCTTTCAGTTTGCCGCAAGCTTTATAACCAATACCAATTGGCAATCTATTCCAGGTGAGCAGTCTTGGGGTAATCCTTTATGGCTGATGGGTGTGATTTTTAACAATTTTCAATCGGCCGCTGTTGGTCTTTGTGTTTTAGTCGCTTTTGCTAGGGCTTTTTTTAGAAAAAAAATAGAAGGGCTTGGTAATTTCTGGGTCGATTTGTGGCGAAGTTTTGCTTTTGTTTTATTACCGATTTCATTTATTGCTGCATTATTATTGGTCTCTCAAGGGGTACCGCAAAACTTTAGAACCGATATCGAAATAGCTCAGTATGACAGTTCGGTCGCATCTTCTCAGGCTGTTCCCATGGGGCCTTTGGCAATTCAAGGTGCTATCAAGTTATTGGGTACCAATGGTGGCAGTTATACACAGGCCAATGGCGCAAGTCCTTTGGAAAATCCTACAGGGTTTTCTTTATTTTTAGGACTGGTATTGATGCTTTTAATTCCGAGTGTTTCTTGCTTTTTATTTGCCAACTTACTCAGTAAAAAACGTTTGGGTTGGATGTTGTGGTCTTTAATGTTTTTGATGGCAAGTATTTTTGTGATGACGGCCTATCATTTTGAATCAGCACTGATGTTGGCGAAAGAGACTCGTTTTGGCACCGAAGGGATGGTCTTGTGGAATAGTGTGATGACAGCTACCGCAACGGGTGCAACCGCTGGGATTTTGGATGAATTCCAACCTTTAAGTAATGGAGCTTATTTATTTTTGATGAATCTTGGAGAAATTGCCTTCGGCGGTGTCGGGATGGGTATAGTAAACCTCTTAATGGTTTTAATATTATGCGCATTTATTATGAATTTATTGACAGGTTCTTCTGCGACATTTTTAAGAAAAAAAATCCCATTAAATGCGATTAAGCTCGCAATGTTTTATATTATTTTTGCGCCTTGTGTGATTCTTATTACTCTTTTTGGTTTTTATGCATTTGGTATTATCCGTGAAGTCAGTCCCTATGCAGTGCTCGCTTGGTGGCATGCCATTAGTAGCTGGGTACAAAATAATGGTAGTGCTTATTATGGTTATCTAAGAAACGATTTATTGATGAACTACTTGAGTGGTTTATTAATGTTAGCCGGAAGATTTGTGCCTATTATGATGGCTTTGGCAATGGCTGGTCTTTTAAAAAAAGAAGGCTTTCTAGAAACCCAGCAAGAGGCTTTTACTGTTGATAGTGGCTTATTTGCAGTCATTAGTTTGGTGGTGATTTTTATTATTACACTTTTAGCTTTTTTACCGCTTTGGAGTTTTGGAGCATTAGCAGGACAAGTATTAGTACAAGGATAATGGATTATGTTAAAGGCCATCAAACGTTTAACCTTGGGTGTATTGTATAAGTTACTACCTCATTATCAGTTTTTTCGCCCGGTCATGTTTCCAATTTATTTACTCAGCATTATTTTATTATTGGGTAACTTTGGCATTTTTCATTGGGTAGTTAACCCGATGGTGATTCATGCGGTGACATTTTTGATTGCTGCAACCGTTGTAATATCTTGTATTGCAGAAACCATTGCTTTAAATCGTGGGGAAGACCAAGCCGAATCTTTAAAAAAGACGCGTCAAAATTTACAAGCAAAAAAACTTGCAGAATGCCGTTTTGATGCAAGTTTTGAAATACTCAATGCTGTGGATTTAAAAGCTGGCGATTGGGTACTGGTGCAAGCAGGTGAGCTGATTCCAGGTGATGGTGAGGTTGTCTTAGGAGCTGCTTCCGTCAATGAAAGTGCTGTAACTGGAGAAAGTGCACCGGTCATTCGTGAGAGTGGTGGTGATAGAACTTCAGTACTGGCGGGTACAAAAGTTTTATCAGATAAAATGATTATTAAAATTACTAGTGAGCCAGGCCAAGGTTTTGTCGACCAAATGATTCTCATGGTCGAAGGTGCTAAGCGACAAAAGATGCCTTCGGAATTAATGCTCACCTCATTTTTAGCCGCTTTGACGGCTTTATTGGTTTGGGTTTGTGCTTGTGTTTATCCTTTTTTGATGTATGAGTCTAAACCCATCTCTGCTGATTTAAATATGCTTGCCATCATTGCCTTATTTGTTTGTTTGGCGCCTACGACGATTGGGGGGTTGTTACCAGCCATTTCAATCGCGGGTTTAGTCAGAATGTTTAATATGAATGTGATTGCTATTTCAGGAACGGCGGTAGAGGCTGCAGGTAATGTCGGTATTTTTATTTTGGATAAAACCGGCACCATTACGCTTGGCAATCGTCAGGCAACTGATTTGCGACCAGCCAATGGAGTGTCATTAAAGGAATTAGCAGAAGTTGCTTTATTAACTTCTTACCATGATGAAACGGCAGAAGGGCGAAGCATCGTTAAATTTTGTGAGGAAAGTCTAGGCAATATCGCACCCTTTGTTGAAAATCAAAATATTCATTTTATACCTTTTACTGCAGAAACGCGGATGAGTGGAGCGGTATTAAAAAACAGGCAACTCAGAAAAGGGGCGGCTAAAGCCATCGAAGATTATTTAAAGGCCTTTGATATGAATATCCCCGAAGATGTGCTTTTAAATATTGATGAAGTATCCAGAAGAGGTGGGACACCTTTGGTGGTCACAGAAAACTCAAAAGTATTGGGCATTATTGTATTAAAAGATGTGATTAAAAACTCCCTTAAAGAACGATTTATACAGTTTAGAAATTTAGGTGTACGAACGATTATGGTAACCGGTGATAATGCACTGACTGCAGCAGCTATTGCCGCTGAAGCAGGAGTCGATGATTTTTTAGCCAATGCCAAACCACAAAATAAACTGGACCTGATTCGTGAATATCAACAGCAAGGGTATTTGGTTGCGATGACCGGTGATGGCACCAATGATGCTCCAGCACTTGCTCAATCAGATGTGGGGCTGGTGATGAATAATGGCACCCAAGCGGCTAAAGAAGCAGGTAATCTCATTGATTTAGATTCTGACCCCACCAAATTAATTGATATCATTTATGCAGGTAAAATTCTTATGATGACCCGAGGCGCCTTAACCACTTTTAGTATTTGTAATGATGTGGCTAAATATTTTGCCTTGCTACCGGTAATTTTGGCTAGTTTATATCCACAATTACAGGTCATGAATTTAATGCACTTATCTAGCCCGACTCGTGCAATTATTGCCGCCTTAATTGCTAATGTGTTACTCATGCTTATGGTCGTGCCTTTGGCTTTGAAGGGAATTTCTTATCATGGCCAATCACCGCAACTGATTTTAAAAAAGAATTTATTATTTTATGGATTGGGGGGCGTATTGATGCCATTTATGTTGATTAAATTATTAGATCTTGGTTTTGCCTATTTAGGATATCTCGCATGACAGCAGAACTCAAAAAACAAATCATGAATGAATGGATTCCGATGCTCAAGTTATGGATTGCAATGCTTTTTGTGATTGTTTTTATTTATGCCTTGCCTGCGACACTTTTGAGCCATATCTTCTTTTATGATAAATCTTTTGGGAGCCTCATTCATTCTCATCATCGGGTGGTGGGTAGTGCATTATTCGGGCAAGAGTTTAAAAATCCCGCCTACTTTTGGACAAGACCTTCGATGACAACATATAAAAATGATCTGCCATCTACTGAAGATGTTCATTGGCTAGGTGATGCTTTTTGGAAAAACTATGAGCAAGAACGACGGGTTTTTTGGTTACAAAATCATGTAGACCAACCCACTTCAGAATTATTATTTCCTTCTTCTTCGCAACTTGATCCCCATCTTTCATTAGAATCGGTGGAACTTCAAATCCCAAGGATTTTGAAATACCGTCAAATGCCATTAAAAGACCTTCGTGCCTTGATAGCAAGACATACCCAAAAACCATTTTTAGGGCTTTTTGGAAATACTTCTGTGAATATCCTACAGGTGAATATCGGTTTAGACCAATATATGGAAAAGCATCATGAATCGACGCACGCCTGAAGAATTTTTAAGTCAAGCTGAGGCTGAAGAAAAGCAAACCCAACGAGGCTCTTTAAAAATTTATTTAGGTGCGGCCCCTGGAGTTGGTAAAACTTATCAGATGTTATCGGATGCATTGGTCAAGCGCTCACAAGGATTTGATGTAGTCATTGGGATTATTGAAACCCATGGTCGTCAAGAAGTAGAATCTTTAGCCAGCGCTTTTGAAAAAGTGCCTTGTAAAATGGTTAAAAAAGCAAATTTTAGTTTAAGGGCCTTAAATCTAGAAGCTATTTATAAAAGAGCACCAGCCTTAGTGCTCGTTGATGAAGCAGCATTTTCAAACCCAGAGGGCAGTCTTCATCCAAAGCGCTGGCAGGATATTTTAGATATTTTAGAGCGCGGCATCGATGTTTACACCACTTTAAATATTCAGCATTTAGAAAGTTTAAATGATGTGGTCAGCCGTTTAGTGGGTATTCCCATTTATGAAACCTTACCCGATGCTTTTTTAGAGCAGTCAGCGGCTATTGAGTTAATTGATTTACCTTCTGAGGAATTAATTGCACGTTTAAAAGAGGGTAAAGTTTATTTGCCAACAGAAGTTTCTGTAGCAATTCATCACTTTTTTAAAAAAAGTAATTTAGATGCTTTAAGGGAGCTGGCCTTAAGAATAGCCGCACAACGTGTGAGTTCAGATGTATTAAGTGATGCGAATAAGTCTTTATCAGCAAGGCTTTTATATCAAGAGGATAAATTATTGGTATGTGTCAGTCATAAACCGGATATGAATCGCTTAATTCGGGCGGCTAAAAGAATTGCTTCTCGCTTAAATTGTCCTTGGCATGCTTTATATGTCGATCATGGGGATAAAAAAAGCTTTGCTAAAATTCAGACTTATTTACAGTTTGCTCAGTCTTTAGGTGCTCAAACTCATGTGGTATTTTCAACTAAAATTGCCGATGCGATAGAAAATTTTGTTGAACAACATCATATTACTCAGATTGTTTTGGGCAAAGAAAAAAATCACTGGTGGTATCCTTCTAGCGTCATTGAAAAATTGACATTTAATTTAAAAGATATTGGGATGTATCTCATTGAACTCAAATCAGATCAACAAAGTATTTTTCAAAAAATCAAGCAGGTATTATCTTTGAAAACCCTTGTTTTTAGTTGTTTAATCATGATAACTGCTATGGTCATGGTGACTTTAAAAAATATTTTTTCTCCTTTTGATTTTGGCTGGTTAACAGGATTATTTATTTTAGCCATTGCCTATTTTGGCGCCTGGCGATGGGTATTTTTTCTGATGCTTTTGTTTCTAGGTTTCGATTTATTATTCAATGAACGTTCATTTGATTTTTTAATGAATGAACCTTCCTTGTGGTTATGGCAATATGGTTCTTGGAGTTTGTTATTTTTAAGCTTAAGTGCTTATTTAATTCACGCTAGAAAACAAGTTGTACTCGCCCGAGAAATTGAAGCACATCATCATCAATTGATATTGTTTTACCAAGTGATTAGTCATGCCCGAGGAATTCAGGCCATTTTAAAAGGAACTAGTGAGTTTTTAAAAAAGCAATTTCATATTCAAACATTATTTTTTATGCCGGATGAAAATAGTTTGCGACAGGTCGAACCTTTAGAGCCTAGGCATTTATCCGAAAAAGAAATGGCTATTGTCCAATGGGTCTTTGAAAGTGGTGAAGAGGCAGGTCATGGAACGGGGAATTTGATTTTTTCAGATGCTTATTACTTACCAATTAAGACGGCTGATAGCGTATTAGGTGTGGTGAGATTTGATGGACATCATCAAGAAATTATTGATACGCAAAAAAGCTTTTTGGTGGTTTTGATTCAGCAGTTATCCTTTATTTTACAATTAGAAAAACAACAACAGCAGCAAAAAATCAAAGATATTGACCATGCTAAATATCAAGAAAGAGATGAGATTTTAAGAAAATTTTCTGAACAATTTTACAGGCCTTTTTCTGAAATCACTGAAAAATTTGCTGATATGGCACCCGATGCCAGTTATTTGAAAAGTTTATTACGATTAAAAAATCATTTAAAAGTCATTCATTATTTATCTTTTGAAAAATCAAAAGAACGAAGAATTTATCAGGATATTGTTAAAGTCATTGAACAAGTCCTGCACGAGAACAAAAAAGTCTGGCCAAAGAAAAAAATTTCATGGCAGATTGCAGAGCAAATTCCTGAGTTATTATTTAATTATGATTTAATTTACATTTTAATTGATAATTTATTAGATAATATTGCCATGCATGCCAATCCCAAAGCAGGTATAGAGATTTCCGTCCAAAAAAATAAAGATTTTGTGGTGGTGAGTTTTACTGATTATGGTCCTGGATTTTCAGAAAAAGAATTAGAAAAAATCTTTGAATCTTTTTACCAAGGCAGACAGGCACAAAATACAGGCCTGGGTCTAGGCTTGGCTTTATGTGAAAGAATTGTTACCTGGCATGGTGGAAAAATCTGGGCTGAAAATCGACTGCCCAATGGCGCCGTATTTTATTTTTCTTTGCCTAAAAACGCAGAGTAATATTTTCCTAAAAACGCACCCTTATATGTGGTAAATTGCGAATAGATTTACATTCATATCAATTAATTCTTCACGAGAGCCAAAGATTATTTCATAATGTCATATGATAAAATTTTTATATTGAACGCAGATGACAATTAAAATTCGTGGGGCCAAAACACATAATTTAAAATCCATCGATGTAGATATCCCTCGTGATCAATTAACCGTCATTACGGGGCTATCTGGTTGTGGTAAATCCTCTTTAGCATTTGATACCTTGTATGCAGAGGGACAAAGACGATATGTGGAGTCTTTGTCAGCTTATGCCAGACAATTTCTTTCTTTAATGGAAAAACCAGATATCGACTCCATTGAGGGTTTGTCGCCAGCTATTGCCATTCAACAAAAAGCCACCTCACATAATCCACGCTCAACGGTGGGTACAGTTACTGAAATCTATGATTATTTAAGACTTTTATATGCTCGAATTGGTGATCCATACTGCCCAACCCATCAAATTCGACTACATGCACAAACCATTAGTCAGATGGTCGACCATACGCTATCTTTACCAGAAGACTCGAAAGTGATGATTCTTGCACCAGTGGTTAAGGAGCGTAAAGGTGAGCATTTACAATTGATTCAACAATTGAAGGCTAAAGGGTATTTACGTGTTCGAATCAATGATGTGATTTATGAAATTGATGAAATACCAGCCTTAGATGCCAAAAGAAAAAATCAAATTGATGTGGTGGTTGACCGTTGTAAAGTCAAAAAAGAGCATGCCCAGCGTTTAAGTGAGTCATTTGAGAATGCCTTGTCTTTAAGTGAAGGGCTAGTGATTGTGGCTTCCATGGAAGAGGCTTTTGAGGATGTTTTATTTTCAGCAAGTTTTGCATGTCCACATTGTGCATTTTCTTTAACAGAATTATCGCCGCGTCTATTTTCTTTTAATAGCCCGATGGGGGCCTGTGATCAATGTGATGGTTTAGGCGTTCATGAGTTTTTTGATGAGGCCAAACTGGTTTATAATCCCAGCTTAAGTATTTCAGAAGGTGCAATAGGTGGCTGGGATAAACGCTCAGGCTTTTATTTTAATATGCTCGCGACTGTTGCCATGCAGTATGGTTTTTCTTTAGATAAACCTTTTGATGCCTTACCCAAAACCATACAAAATTTATTAATTCATGGAGAGAAAGGTGGTTTTATGGGGATGCTTCCTTATCTGCAAAGACGTTATCGCCAACAAGACCATAGCCGTTATCGAGAGGATTTAACCCAGTGGATTTCAGAAAAAGCCTGTGATGTTTGTCAAGGTACGCGATTAAAATCAGCGGCACGCTTTGTTAAAATTCAAGAAACAAGTTTGCCGGACTTAACGCAAAAGACGATTTTTCAATTACACAGCTTTTTTTCTAATTTACAATTAGAAGGTGCTAAAAAACAAATTGCTGAAAAAATCAATACAGAAATCATTGCTCGCCTTGGATTTTTAAATGATGTCGGCTTGGAGTATTTAACACTTGCGCGCTCTGCTGAAACTTTATCAGGGGGTGAGGCACAAAGAATTCGTTTGGCCAGTCAAATTGGTTCAGGATTGGTGGGGGTGATGTATGTGCTTGATGAGCCTTCAATTGGACTGCATCAAAGAGATAATCAAAGACTTTTAGATACTTTATTCAAACTTCGTGATTTAGGTAACTCTGTGATTGTAGTCGAGCATGATGAAGATGCCATTCGCCATGCTGATCATGTGATTGACTTAGGTCCCAGAGCGGGCGTGCACGGCGGAGAAGTTGTGGTCAGTGGAACCCCTCAAGAGGTCATGAATTGTAAAGACTCGTTGACAGGAAATTATTTGAGTGGGGTTTTAGAAATTTCTGTACCGCAAACCAGACGCTCACTCAATCAAGATCAGATGATTAAACTACGAGGAGTCAATTGTCATAATTTGAAAAATCTAGATGTCGATATTCCTTTGGGCATGATGGTTTGTATCACAGGCGTTTCAGGCTCAGGGAAGTCCAGTTTAATCAATGATACTTTATTTCCCTTAGCCGCATCAGTTCTCAATGGCGCTCGTCTTGCAAAAGATGTGCATATTCAGTCTTATAAAGGCCTTGAACTCTGTGATAAAGTCATTGACATAGACCAAAGTCCGATTGGTCGAACGCCTCGCTCCAATCCTGCGACTTACACTGGTTTGTTAACGCCGATTCGTGAGTTATTTGCAGGCACGCCAGAGTCACGTGCACGAGGATATCAGCCAGGTCGATTTAGTTTTAATGTCAAAGGCGGGCGATGCGAGGCTTGTCAAGGCGATGGGGTGGTGCGTGTTGAAATGCATTTTTTACCCGATATTTTTGTTGCCTGTGATGTTTGTCAGGGTAAGCGTTATAATCGTGAAACTTTATCGATTACTTATAAAGGTAAAAATATTGATGAAGTTTTAAATATGACCGTGGAAGATGCAAGTACTTTTTTTGAGGCTATTCCATCGATTTATCGTAAATGTAAAACCCTTGAAGAGGTGGGGTTAGGTTATATCACTTTAGGTCAAAGTGCTGTGACTTTATCCGGTGGTGAAGCCCAACGTATTAAATTAGCCAAAGAGTTATCCAAACGGAGCACGGGTAAAACTTTATATATTCTGGATGAGCCGACCACAGGTTTACATTTTTATGATGTACAACAATTATTAAATGTGTTGTATCGCTTAAGAGATCAAGGTAATAGCATTATTATTATCGAACATCATCTCGATGTGATTAAAACTGCTGATTGGATTATTGATATTGGTCCAGAAGGCGGAGAGCGTGGTGGTCAAATTGTGGCAACAGGCACCCCTGAAATGGTCATTAATTGTCCTCAGTCGTACACGGGACAGTTTTTAAAACCGCTACTCAGGCAAAAATAAAGGCTCTTCATCAAAATTTTGATAAATATTTTCAAGGAATGCTTTTATTTGATGAATTTTTTGTTAGACTTATAGAGGTAGTAATACAGTTTCGAAACGGAGAATAAAAAATGAAAAAAATTTTAGTTGTATTATCTATGTTATTACTTGGCGTAGGTTTAACTGCTTGTGGTAAAGGTTCTGACAGTACTTCTGCTACTGAAGAATCTGCACCTGCTGCTGAAGCGCCTGCTGCTGAAGAAGCTCCAGCTGCGCCTGCTGCTGAAGAAGCTCCAGCTGCTCCTGCTGCTGAAGAAGCTCCAGCTGCACCTGCCGCTGAAGAAGCTCCAGCTGCACCTGCTGCTGAGTAATGAACATTTAAACAGCACCTGTAATGGTGCTGTTTATTCCATGCCCGTTTTACGTCTTTTAAATTTATCCACGCTATAGTTGGTTAATTTTCTTCTTCATTCCTATAATAATATTATCGAGTGTCCTAGGAGATAATTGTGCGAATTTCGATCATTGCCACAGGTCATGAGGTCGTTGCCGGTGAGGTTTTAAATAGCAACACTCAAAAAATAGCATACGATTTATCTTCACAGGGTCTTGAAATCACGACCCATATGGCTTGTCGCGATGTGCTCGATGAGATACTTTTTTCTTTAAATTGCCTATCCAAACATGATGTCATTATCACCATTGGCGGCTTAGGACCGACTTGTGATGATATCACTCGTTTTGCAGTTGCTAAATTTTTGCAAATGGAATTAGTTGAGCATGAAAAAGCCAAGAAGCATCTTCAACAGTATTTAAAACATCAAAGCTTAATCCCTATCGAAAATAGAAAACAAGAATGCTTGTTTCCAGTCGATGCTCACTTGTTGGACAACCCCAATGGAACAGCGATGGGTGCATGGATTGCAAAAAATAAGCAAATGATTGTGATGCTTCCAGGGCCTCCACGAGAATGCTTGCCCATGTGGGAAAATTTTGTATTGCCAGAATTGATTAAACGCATCCCCGCATCGCCGCCTTGGCTCCGATGGTTGGTGTTTGGAATACCAGAGGCTGGGTTAATAAGTGATTTAGATAAGATTTTAAAAGGTATCCCACATGAATTGGGATACCGATGTTCCATGCCTTATGTCGAGGTAAAAGTCAAAACCGATGAGGCCCATCGTGAGATGCTCATTTCGCAATTAGACCAATTTTTTAAAGATAAACAACTACTGAAAAATCAAAGCGCAAGCCAGGCCCTTAAGGCTTATTTACACGAAAAGCCATTGAGTTTTAGTATTTCAGATCAATTAACTGGTGGGTTATTGGAGGCGCAAATCATGACTCCTGAGCTTTATAGTCGGATATCATTTCATGATAAGCGTGCGATGCATTTTTGTTTATCGGGATTACATGATTTTTGGCATCAATTGCCTGAGATGAAACATCTCGGATGTTTTATGCAAATCAAAGATACTTTATTGCGTTATGACCCCGTGATTAAAAGCAAACACCTACCCCATTATGCAATGGAGTGGGCGGCTTTTTGTATTTTGCAATATTTAGAAAAGACTTGAGATTATTCTTCACTATCTTTAGATGCTTGATTTTGTTCGAGATAGCTCCATAAAGCCCGAACCAGCTCTTTGGTACCAAGACCTGAAATGGCAGATATTGAAAAATAAGGTGCTTTCCAACCGAGTTTCTTTAACATTTTTTGAATCACTTCTTCTGCTTCTTCAGGAAGTAACGCATCAATTTTATTAAATACTAACCAACGCGGTTTATGTAAAAGCTCGGTATCGTATTTTTCTAATTCTTTTACAATCACTTGGACATCTTCAACAGGGTCATGACCATCTACAGGTGCGATATCAACAATATGTAACAAAATACCTGTTCTCGATAAGTGTTTTAAAAAGCGTAAACCTAAACCTGCACCTTCTGAAGCACCTTCAATCAAACCAGGGACATCAGCAATGACAAAGCTTTGATGACGTGCTACGTGCACAACACCTAGATTGGGATGCAAGGTGGTGAAAGGGTAGTCAGCAACTTTAGGACGGGCATCTGATACAGCACGAATCAATGTGGATTTGCCGGCATTGGGTAAGCCTAATAAACCAACATCAGCCAATACACGAAGTTCTAAACGCAATTCTTTACGTTCACCTTCAGAACCAGATGATGTTTGTCGAGGCGCTCGGTTGATACTACTTTTATAGCGTGCATTGCCAAGACCATGGAAACCTCCACGAGCGACCAAAAGTTCTTGACCTGCTTGATTGAGGTCACCTAAACGTTCGTGGGTTTCAGCATCGAGTACAATCGTGCCGACTGGTACGTCAATTTTTAAATCTTCGCCGCTTTTTCCGGTGCAATTGGAGCCTTGTCCAGATTGGCCATTTTGGGCTTTATAGAAGCGTTGATAACGAAAGTCTATGAGTGTATTCAGGTTAGGATTGGCTATGAAGTAAATATTACCACCATCACCGCCATCACCACCATCTGGGCCACCGCGTGGAACAAATTTCTCACGACGAAAACTAAGGCAGCCAGAACCACCGTTCCCTGCTTCTACAGTTATTCGAGCTTCATCAATAAATTTCATAATATCTCAAATGAAATATACCCCAACAAGTGGGGTATATTAATTAATAATTGCTAAGATATGGGGATATCTTAGTTTGCAGCTTCAATGGTGACGTAGTGACGATTTTTTAGTCCTTTACGAACAAATTTTACATGTCCTGGAACTAATGCAAATAATGTATGATCACGACCAACGCCAACACCTGGACCTGCATGAAAACGAGTTCCACGTTGACGAACTAAAATTTCACCAGCTAATACGTTTTGACCACCGAATCTTTTCACCCCAAGATACTTAGGATTCGAGTCGCGGCCGTTACGGGTACTACCACCTGCTTTCTTCTGAGCCATTTCTATTACTACCTATATAGATTAATCGATTAAGAATGAATCGCTTTAATTTGAACTGCTGTAAAGTTTTGACGATGTCCCATTTGTTTCATATGGTGTTTACGACGACGAAACTTAATAATTTTAATTTTCTTGTGACGACCTTGCTCTAAAACTTCAGCTTCAACATTAGCTTTTATTAATTTAGAGGCGTCAACCACAACAGAACCTTCTTTAGAAATCATCAACACATTGTCAAATTGAATGGTTGAACCCACTTCAACTGGAAGCTGTTCGACTTTTAATACATCACCGGCTTTAACACGATATTGTTTGCCGCCTGTTAGAATCACTGCATACATAAATATTACTCCAGCGTATTTCGCTTAGATTAGTACAAAGCACTATATTTTAGACAAAAAAACGATAGGCTTCAAGTTTTTATTCTTTTATTTATGTTATTTTTGTAAAAAAAATGAAGAATACTGCTTGAAAGGTAATTTGGGCTATGATAATTGATGTTTTATGGGCATAGTGCAAACTGCTTATTGAACATTCAATTATACTAATTTATAATACACCGTCCATAATCTTTATGGCAACAAATTTTTTAATCATTATCTTTGTCTTGGTCGCAAAGCGAAGATAGTACTTGGAGTATATATTATTATGTCATCAATTAAATTAACTGCAGAACTCAGACAAGACTGTGGTAAAGGTGCGAGCCGCCGCCTCCGTCGTCTGGACAACCTTGTTCCTGGTATCGTGTACGGTGGTGAGGAAGAACCCGTTTCTATTCAATTACTTCACAATAAAGTGATTAAAGCTTTAGAAAACGAACATTTCTATTCAAGCGTTGTCACTTTAGACGTTCAAGGTTCTAAAAAAGAACATGTTATTTTAAAAGCTTTACAAAGACATCCTTACAAAGCTTTAATTATGCACATGGACTTCCAACGTGTATCACCTAATGATGAAATCACCAAAGTCATTCCATTACACTTCTTAAATGAAGAAAAAGCGCTTGGCGTTATTGCTGGTGGCATGGTGAATCATCACATGAATCATGTTGAAATTCGTTGTAAAGTTAAAAACTTACCTGATCATTTAGATGTGGACATCGCTAAATTAGAAATCAATCAAGTATTACACTTATCTGATTTAAAATTACCAAAAGGCGTTGAATTCGTTGTTGATTGTAAAGATGAATCTCACAACTTAGCGGTTGTAAGCGTTCATATGCCACGTGTAATTGAAGAAGAAGTTGAAGTTGAAGCAGAAGTTCCTGCTGATGCTGTACCTGCAATTGAAGAACCAAAAGCAGAGTAATATATAATCAAAAAGCGGTGTTGGTGTTTTTTTATAACGTCAACACCGTTTTTTTTACCTAAAGAATGACATGAGTATAAAACTAATTGTCGGCCTAAAAAATCCAGGCGATAAATATGCCAAAACTCGGCACAATGCAGGAGCTTGGGTTTTAGAAGCTATCAGTTCGAATTGGCAATCCAAAAAAGATTTTCTAGGTGAAGTATCAGAAATTTCATGGCCTGACTGTAAAGTTCTGGCATTACTTCCCAATACTTATATGAATTTAAGTGGTCAAGCCGTTGGGGCCATTGCACGTTTTTACCGATATCAGCCTGAAGAAATACTGGTGATTCATGATGAGTTGGATTTACCCACTGGACGTGTCCGTCTTAAAAAAGGTGGGGGACATGGTGGCCATAATGGTTTACAAGACATTATTAGACATCTGGGCAGTCCCAATTTTTATCGTTTAAGAATCGGTATTGGGCACCCGGGAGACAAAAACGACGTGGCCAATTACGTTCTTCATACGCCAAGTGCTAGTGAAAGAAAATTATTAGATGCAGCCGTCGATAAAATATTACCTTATTTGCCACAAATTATTAAAGGGCAAATTGATTTAGTGATGAATGAGTTACATCGAGATTAGGAGTCAATATGGGATTTAAATGTGGTATCGTGGGTTTACCGAATGTCGGAAAATCAACATTATTTAATGCTTTAACCAAAGCAGAAGTTCCTGCTTCTAATTATCCTTTTTGTACGATTGAACCCAATATGGGCATGGTGCAAGTCCCAGATTCGCGCTTAGATGAATTAGCTCGCATCGTCAAACCTCAACAAGTGGTACCCACTATCATGCAATTTGTTGATATTGCAGGGTTAGTGGCTGGTGCATCAAAAGGTGAAGGTTTAG
>DNMA01000094.1 GCA_003489505.1 Legionellales bacterium
AGAAGTTTTTGCAAATCTAAGTGAAACGGGAGAGTGGCCCAGTGAAAAACCACCCATCCATATCCATGAAAAAAATACTTTCTTTTCCCTAAAAATTAAAACTATTTATGATAATCAGCATCAAGTATTATGGCATGTGGCAACGCTCTTAGATATTACTCATCAAAAAATGACACAAAAAGTAGTGGAACATCAAGCTAGTTATGATGACCTCACTGGACTGCCTAATTATCGATTGTTCAAGAAAGTTTTATTAGATGAGATTTTGATCTCTCATCATCATCAAAAACAATTTGCTTTACTGTCATTAGATATCGATTATTTCAAATTAATCAATGATACTTATGGTCATGAATTAGGAGATTTGCTGCTGAAGCAATTTGCTAAACGACTTAAAAAAAGCATTCGTACAACAGATGTTGTCATTCGTCGAGGCGGGGATGAATTTAATATTATTTTAAAAAATATTAAAGAAATAGATTCCGTTAAAAAATTTGCTCGCACCTTATTAAAAAATGTTAGGCTAGAATTTATCATCCATGATATCCATCTCAATATTAGCATTAGCATTGGAATTGTATTTTTTCCAACAGATGCTCAGAAAATAAAGGAGCTTATCAAAAAAGCTGATGATGCGATGTATGTTTCAAAACATAAAGGTAGAAATACTTTTACACTATGGAATGAGCTTTAAATATCCCAATACCACTGAGATTGCATCTCGTGCATACGACTTAAGGTTCTTTTAAAAGGCTCAGCCATGGGGCCTTGCAAATAGAGTTCTTCCATGTTGGCGGCTGACTCTAAAACCAGTTTGGTATGCGAGTCATAAAATACATCAATGAGATAAATCCATAAAATCACTGATGAGCTATCACTTTCTTTAAATGGTCGAAGTTGACTGATAAAAACCATTTTAAAACGACTGGCAATTTCTAAATAATCACGTTGGCATCGGGGAATTTCGGAAATATTTTCAAAATCAAACCACACCATCGATTCAGTTATTGCTTTAACAGGAATCTGACGATTTTGAACTTCTAATACCGTATCAAAAATAATGTCTTGCTTCATATGCTTGGCATAGGATTTAAATAATGGAAGCAAATCTTTTTGCACCAGATAGGTTTTCTCTGGCATCGGAAGACGCTCGCTGCGATAATCTGTCAATAAATTTAAAGACATCACATGTGCATAAGTTTGCAAATGCTCAATGACTGTCATGAAGCGCTCTCGTTGCAAACCATTTAAGTAGAGGTCTTGTGGCGCAATATTAGAAGTCAACACCAGCATGACTTCTTGCTCCATGAGTTCGGGTAATAATTCTCTTAAAAGCATCGCCTGTACCACATCTTGTACCATCATCTCATCAAGACATACAACCTGATATTGTTTTGCAAGCTCTTTCACAATTTGCTTCATTGGGTCTTTTTCCCCTTGCAAGGCCTTAAGACTTTGAGCAATTTGTTCTAGAAAATGATGAAAATGATATCTGGCCTTTTTATCTCCAGGAATAGCCTGATAAAACATATCCATCATCATGGTTTTACCAGAGCCCACTGAGCCATAAATATAGACATGAATGCTTTTGAGTGCGTGTCTTCGCCAAGGAAAAATACTTCTCTTGGTCGCTTGTTGCCAGGATTCATCCAAAACCTTTAAAACATGCACTTGTTCTGGATTCTCTTGAATCTGCCCCTCTGCAACTTCTTTTTGATAATGTTTAAGTAGATTTAAAGACATCTTTGAACCCATTTGACCACAGCCTCTCGAAGTTCAATTAATTTACCATGAAAAAAGTGCCCTGTATCTAAAAACCATTCTAAAGGGATGGGTTGTTCAAAGGATTGAGCAAATTGAGCAACCTCTTGTGCGGGGACAACCTCATCAATATCGCCTTGAAAAATGACGGTGGGTAAACTTTTCACTTGCGTCAAATCATAAGTAAAACGATGCACGGGTGGCGCAATCAAAATCAAGCACTGAGGATTGACAACTTGTGCAGCACGAAAAGCAACATAAGAGCCAAATGAAAAACCAGAAAGTATCAACTTCGCTGCTGGATAGGCTTGTTGCCAAAGATGAATCAGATAAACCATATCCTCTGTTTCACCTACACCCTGGTCAAATTCCCCGCCGGATTGCCCAACCCCTCTAAAATTAAATCGAATGACTGGAAAATGAAGTGTTAAAAGGCTACGGCCTGTGGTGGTCACCACTTTATTATCCATCGTACCCTCTTGCAAAGGATGTGGATGTCCAATCAAAGCAAAAAACTTGGTATCAACTTGTTCAGGAACAGATACCACGACTTCAATGATGTTTTTAGGGCCTTGAATCAGCAAACGATGATGCCCGGTTGTTGAACAAATATTTTGAAAATCCATATCGACCTCAATTGATTGCATAATTATCTAAAAGACGAATAGTCCCCACTTTCACTGCCATTAAGCGACGATTGTACCGCTCTTCTAAATAATCAATTTCTACCCCCAGGCTGAGTAATTTTATACGAATATCCTCTAAACGAGTATGGGGTTGGTTAAAGATTTTAGCAACCGCATCAGCAGTTTGTCGGTCATTTGGACTTAAACGGCTATTTCGTGAACTAAAAGGGAGTAAAGACGCTTCCCGAATAATTGGGCAGGCAATGATTTCACATTCAATAAAAAAGCTTTTCACCATCCCTTTGATGAGTAAATACTGCTGATAATCTTTTTCACCAAAATAAGCTCGACCAGCCCCAACCCCCAAAAGCAATTTAATCACAACCGTTAACATGCCGGTAAAATGGCCTGGACGAAAAGCCCCCTCTAATTCAGTTGCAATCTGGTTTTCACTGACTTGATAGCTAAACTGGTCGGCATAAACTTCTTCTTGCTCTGGTAAAATCAAATAATCCACTTGTTGTTGTTTTAAAAGCTCGATATCGGCCTTTAAAGTTCTGGGATAGCAGTCAAAATCAGAACCATCATTAAACTGTGTCGGATTAACATAGATGCTGACAACCGTTACATCATTTTGCTTTTGACTTGCAGCACAAAGTGATAAATGCCCTCGGTGAAGGTTCCCCATAGTTGGCACATACCCAATGTTTTTTTCGGATAATTGATTTTTTTTATATAATTTCCATTCAGAAAAAGATTTAAAAATAACAGGCATTAAACTTTCCTTATTGCTCGTAAACATGATGGGCTTCAGGAAAAAGGCCTTGTTCGACTTCTTGATGGTATTGATTTAAAGCGGTGACAATATAAGGCTCTAACACATCAAATTGCTTAACAAACTTAGGTAAAAGTTGTTTTTGCAGACCCAGTAAATCATGCCATACTAAGACTTGACCGTCGGTATAACGTCCAGCGCCAATACCAATACTGGCGATTGCTATATTATCGGTAATGGTTTGAGCCAACTGTTCAGGAATACATTCTAAAACGAGAGCAAAGCAGCCTGCTTCTTGGAGTGCTTTTGCTTCATTCACTAATCTTTGGGCATCTGATTCATTACGCCCTTGGACTTTATAACCCCCTAGATTCAGAACAGCTTGCGGTTGTAAGCCAATATGTCCCATCACCGGAATACAAGATGACACTAAATGTTGCATGACTTTTAAAGTATGCTCATCAGCCCCTTCAATCTTAACCGCATGCGCACCAGCTTGAATCAAGCGTTTTGCATTATCACAGGTGGTTTCCATCGAACCTCGATGCGCCATAAAAGGCATATCAGCCACAATAAACTGCGATTGTATGCCACGCGCTACCGCTTGGGTATGCATCACCATCATGTCCATGCTTGCCATTAAAGTACTATCAAAACCATGAACAACCATCGCAACAGAATCACCCACTAAAACCACGTCGATATCAGAATTTGCAACCATTTTTGCACTCGGATAGTCATAGCAAGTGACCATGGATATTTTTTTTCCAGCTGTTTTTTTCTTAGCAAATCTCAAAATACTCATTCATCAACCTCAAAAATAAAAGCAAAACATGTTTTTTTAAAAAATCTGCCAAGTATTTTAGCAAAATTATAGCAATATACCAATTTAATGCTTAAAAAAAGATCATAAAAAATATATAATGCACACTAATTTTAAATTAATAAGTCTAAATGCCCAATATTGAGTTTGACCAAGTAACGATTACTACCCGTCGAAGAGAGGCGGCCAATACCTTTACGCATTTTTATCGGCAAAAAAAAGCATTACAGCCCATTTATCTTTGTATTAAAGAAAAATTACAAACTTATCGACTCAGAAAAGATAGCATCAGTGCTGCACAAAAACAAAAGATTTTAGAAGAGATTCAACAGCTGGATAGGTCTTACACTAAAAGCATACAAAGATTTCAAGCGAAAGCCAAAATGATTCGTCAAAGAAAACTGGTTGTGATGCAATCTAGCGCATTCAATGACATGATTCAAACGCATGTTTCTACCTCAAACTATCATCTGATTGATTATCATCATCCAAACTTTGTTCAACATCTATTTGGGGCTTTTGAATTATCACTCATCAATATGAACGATATGATAAGCATCAAATCAATTTATGATGCTTTACTCTGTTTTCATCATGGCCATCTACCAGCGGAACCAGCAAAAAGTTTAGAACGTAATCAATTGCCTGAAGGCCAATTTCAAGCCCAATCCATTGAGTATTGGACAAGAAATCATAGCCAAAAATTACAAAAGGCTCTTAGTAGCACTGAACATCCAGAAAAGTATCATTACTACACCATTGGACTTGATGAGATTTATACGGATTATCTGGTTTTTGAAATGCTATGGCAAAATTTCAGACCTTATTATTTTAGAGAACTTCTCTTCGCTTACATCAATCGCAAAGGCCCTGAGTTTAGGAGGGTGTTGATTGCCGCACGCAACTATCTTCATACTTATGCGCCATGCTATAAAATGGAATTACTTCGTCAATTATTTGGAGAACGACCCCCTCACCTTGAGCCTAAGGAAAAAGATAGTATTTTATTTTTTATTGCTGTTGAACAACTAGACACTCAAATGCCGAGCATCCTCATCATACCTCATGGCAAACATTTAATTGAATTTATTATTCCCAGCATGGATTACTTTAATCTTATACAAGGTATTTTACATGGACAAGAGGCGGTCTATCCTTGCGGAGTCGTAGGAAAACAATCTCCAAGACTGATTCGTGCTTTTGATGAAATTCCAAGCATACCTCCCGGACAAGCGCTTACCGAAGCTCAAAAAACTTTAGTTCGACTTTACCCCATTGCTCAGACATTCGAGACATCAAGAAGACCTGTGGAAATCACCTACCCCAATATTCCGTATGAAGATAATCCACACGATTTTAGACCCTATGATTTTATGCTCCTTTGGCATGATTTGTTTCATGCTTGGCGCAGTGGTTCAAATTTTAAAAAAATAATCCGAGAATTACGTTTATTACATGATGAAAAATTAGGATACAGCTCCCATCAACATCGTGGCATGTCCCCTACCATCTGGAATCTTACGGATATGGATACCTCTGCAGGTCTGCTTTACCGCAACAAGGTAACCCTAGATTCATTTTTTTCAAGTTTTAAACTTTTCATCGAACAAATGGTATTTAAATTTTACGATATCCATCATCCCGAAAATTATTTATTTTTATTTGATTTGGTTAAAAATCCAAGTCGATGGGAGCCTTTGCCTTTTATTCACCAAATAGAAACTGCAGGCGCGCTTTTGGAAAGATTTCCAGATGTTGAATTCGAAAAATTTTATAATACTTATTTAGATGTCAATGCATATATTCAAGAGCATGGTGATGCTTGCTTTTTTGAAGTGTATCTATCTTGCATTTTAAAACCGACTCACCCCTTCGAAATTAAAGTTCTTCAAGCGCTGTCTGATGAAATTTGTCATACCCTTTTCACATGGGGGCCCTATGAAATTACTTTCCAAGATGCGTTCTACCATCAAGGCTTAGAGTCTCTCATCTTCCCAAGATCTTTAAAAAAATCTCTAGGTGATGAGAAAAAATTTTTGATGTATTTGAGTGTTTATTTGCAATTAAACCATGGTTTAGACATTCCTCAAGAGGAATTTTTGACATATTTTACAACACTAGGTGAGGCAGGATTTCATTTATTAAGTCGTCTGAATCATACTAATTTAGAAGCATTTATTATTATTTTGTTTGCTAAAGATGAAATCATTCCTAAAATATTTTTTCAAATTATTATAGAACAAGACCTACTTACTGTTTTATGGTCTCAGCTTTTAACCTTTCCAGAAAATCCTATATTATGGCAATTAGCATGTCTTCAAGAGAGTCACTATACACTCCAACCACAGCATATTGACTACTTGGTAGACGTTTATCAAAAAGCCATGAAACAATGCCTTCCGACCCACATACTTGAGTTTACTTTACTTGAATCTCCTGAGGGTTTTGCTCAATTGATTCGACAAGAGAAACCCAAATGGCTCGAAAGCTTTATTCATGCGTCAAAACATTTTCCTATGGATGTGAAACGTCATATTTTTTACAATGATTTTAACGAGATTTACTATATCATTAAACACTCTATCCCATTAAATGAGGACGATATATTAAAATTGATTCAGAAATATCCCGTCGCAACGCAATCATTATTAAAAACCCTTCACAATCAAGAAATCTTTGTCGAGAAAGTACTTTTGCAATATTTCCCAAGCCTTCACGCCGGTTTTATTGATGAAATATTGCAAGAAATTAATTTAGAAATCATCTTAAAAACTGCCGCGCAATTTAGAGATAATGAAGAGCGGTTTGTATTAAAAATAACCCTTCATCTGCCTCCATCCCCTGAATTAAATGAGCTGTTACTAGAAATGCAAAAATTACATCCTGATAGACAGTATTTTAAAATATCAACACTATCTTTTATGACCCGAAACCAGATGTATCGACTGCATAAAACTCACGCCAGTGAGATGGATTATCGCTCAAGCTCGCCTAGTTTTTTTAACTTTTTTTTAATTTCCAGAAGTGACACCCCATTAACTGCCCCCCATTTGGATGCGGAAAATGCCGCACAAAACCAGAGTAGCAGTCCTTTGTGTGCACCTTGGTTAAGCTTTAACAAGTAATTGCTGTAGTTTAAACAGATAGGCCTTTGCTTTGTGAATTTCTTCTTGAACTTTTTCAGGGTAATTGGATAGCTGCATACTATTTTCTAGCGCATGAATTTGTAAATCTAGGGCATGAATTTGTTCTTGGAGTGAAGAGACATAATCCATTCGCGTTAAAGCATTTTTTTCAATCGGCACTTGAAAATCCTGGGGAAGCTTTTTACTCACCATGACCAAAGTCTCAATTTGTTTAAAAATCTTTTGACTTAAAAAATTGGCTTTGGCTGAGTCTGCTGGCAATAAACGTAGTTGTTGAATATGTTTTTGAATTTCAGCAATGGCTTGTTGCGGTGTCCATTGATGCTGAATTTGAAATAAACCAACAGGAATTAATTTTAAAAAGTTTTTGGGCCACACAGGAAGCTTCCACATCAACTCTGGCAGACGTTGTGTCAAATGCTCACAGCAAAGATATAGATCCTGAGCGGCTTTATTCATTTTATTTTTTACTTAAAATTTTAATCACTAGCGGTGGTAAAATCATGAAAAGAAGTCCAAAGACTTGCAAACCATGATAAACAGATAAATCACCCACATTGATATTGTCAGGGGTAAAAAAGCTAACCCCAAAGGTTAATGTCACACCAATAAATCCGGCAATTAAAATTAAATAAAACCCCCAATTGCCACCAGGAATTTTAAAACTCGCATGTTCTAGCACCCCATCTTTACGTAATTTAATAATGGCCATAAACATTAAAGCATACATCACCATGTATAATTGTGCGGCTAATGCAGTTAATAACCAATAAGAACCACTGATAGATGGCATGAAAATAAATAAAGTCGACATCAGCCAAACCAATGCAGCTTGCAGCAATAATAAATAAACAGGCGCGCCATAACGATTGGTTTTTTGTAAAAACTTCGGCAAACAACCATCATGCGCGGCGACCATCAACCCTTTGGTTGGCGCAATGATCCAGTTACTCACACCACCCATGCCACCGATGACAATCATTAAAGCCACGGCAGGTAAAAACACCTGCAAATGATAAGCGGATAAAAATGGCTCAAAGGCTTGCATAATTCCAGCTACCAAATTGATGTTTTCATTAGGAATCACAATAGCAATGGCTAAAGAACCTAAAACCATAGTCGTTAAGATAATCAAAACCGAATATAATAAAACTCTGGGATAGGTTTTTTGTGGATGCTCAACATCTTGGGCGTGAACCGTTGCAATTTCAATCCCACATAAAGACATCATAATTCCTGTTAAAGAAACCAACATACCCGGATGACTTAAATCAGGCATCATTTCTTGCAAAGAAAAATGAATTTGCATGGGTTTACCATTGATAATCCAAAGCGCCCCTAAGACAATAATGGCAGTCATTGGAATCAATAAGCCACTGACTGCGCAAAAATTACTAAACCATGCCGATGAACGCATGCCAAAAAAGTTAATCAGGGAGGCAATGGTAAAGGCGGTCACCACGGTTAAATATAAATACATTGGGTCATTGGCATAACTGGGGGCAATTAAATAACCAAAAGTTCCGGCTAAAAAAGATAATAATGTCGGATACCAAATGACATTTTCAGCCCATTGTAACCAAATGGCTAATAAACCCATACGAGCACCAAAAGCCTTTCTGACCCAGACATAAATCCCGCCTTCTCTAGGCAGGCCAGCTGCTAATTCTGCAGAGACCAAGGCAGTCGGCAGCAGAAAGAATAAAGCCCCAAAAATAAAAAAGGCAATTAACTGCGCACCAAAAATCGCTGTC
The DNA here is from genome assembly GCA_003489505.1 of Legionellales bacterium. Taxonomy (GTDB): domain Bacteria; phylum Pseudomonadota; class Gammaproteobacteria; order Legionellales; family Legionellaceae; genus UBA2653. Next base: position 8,886 of record DNMA01000094.1, read on the forward strand.
GTTGGTAGATTTCGAATAGAGTCCACAGACCCCACGGTAATCATCGTTAAACTAAAGGCGCTTAACACTTTGTTTTTTGACATAATTCCTCAATGATTTAAGATCAATTCTCGAACCAATCGGCAGGCTTCATGCATTACTGCAATATTATGAATACAAGCCAATGCGGTAAATAAATTGGTTTTTTGTTTAAATAAATGGTGTAAATCGGCCTTGGTGTAATTGGCGCAGGTATAACAATGACAGTCAGCCATAATCGGCTCATTTTCACTGGCAAATTGTTGCTTTTTAATATCCAAACGACCGTTTGCATATTCGCTATCAAAACGATACCAATCTTGCGTTTGAACAAATTGTCCCGCATATAAAGAACCGTGCCGGGCATTACGTGTAGGGGCCACACAATCAAACATATCCATCCCGCAAGCGATGACATCCAGCAAATCCTGAGGCCCCATACCTACCCCCATACTATAACGGGGCTTATTCACCGGTAATAAATCACTCAAATGCGTCAGGATTTCACAAGTTAAGACCATATCAAAGCCAATCGCCTCACCACCAATGGCAACACCTGGCAAATCAAGACTGGTGACAAATTCAGCGCTTTCTTGACGTAATGCTGGATAGATTCCACCTTGAATAATCCCAAATAAGGATTGATAAAAACCATAAGCAGAATTGGGATTATCTAAATGATAATTCAGGGATTGTTGAAGCCAACGATGCGTTCTTTGCATAATCAATCGCGCCTCTGCTTCAGAGACATGACTGGGAGTACACTGGTCAAAGGCCATGATAATATCGGCACCAATGATTTTTTGTGCTTCTATCGACACCTCAGGAGTCATATGAATCCAGCGAGCGCTGCCGGGTAGGCAAAAATGCGCCCCTTCATCATCGATAGTACAGATTTCTTTATTTTTCGATAAACTAAAGACCTGAAAACCACCACTATCGGTCAGCATAGGGCCTTGCCAGCCCATCATTTGATGCATACCACCTTGGTGTTGAATATTTTCCAAACCCGGTGCACAAAGCATATGATAGGTATTGCCCCCTAAAATCATTTGGCTGCCAGAATCTTTAAGTTCTTGGGGCGTCATATTATTGACACCCGCACGAGTTCCCACGGGCATAAAAACTGGGGTCACCACTGGACCATGCGCCGTAGTAAATTCAGTAACACGAGCTAAATTGTTAGGATGCTTTGCTAAAACACGACTATTCAAAAGAGACATTTTAAAACTTACACCAATTTCATTTGGCGTAAATGCCAAATCCATAACACAAACATCAAAAAGAAATACACCATAGACCATGCAGACAAAGGCATGCCCATTAAACGCCAAGCGACTGTAGCACAGTCATTTGAGCCCCAAAAGAGCATTTTTAAAATAATATCCCAGGAAAAATAATTGAGTATCGCCTCAAAACCCGGCATACAAATGCTATTGTCATGTGGACCTTGCCATTGCAACCAAAATTGGCGAGAGGCTAAAACAAACCCCAAGACAATGAAAAACCCAAAAACCCCTTGATAAATATTTTTTTTGTTTAAAATAGGACAAGTAAAATGCCCTAAGCAAAGAAATGCCAACATCACCGAACAAAAGCGCTGCATAATACATAATGGACAAGGCTCTAGCTGTAAGAAATATTCTAAAGAATAAGACAAACTTAAGGTCAAAAAGGTTAGAACCAACATCCAAAAAGAACTTTTATTTATGACATTTTGCTTCATCACTGGGCACCATATATTTGATTGCTTCAAGTATATCATCCTGACTACAAGAATCACAGGTTCCTTTTGCAGGCATCGCATTGATTCCTTGCATTGCACTGTTTAATAAGCCTTTTAAATTTTTTTGTTCACAGCGTGGCTGCCAGTCTGGTTTGGATTGAAACTTGGGGGCACCGGCTAATCCTGCGCTATGGCAAACATAACAATATTGGGAATAGGTGTCTTGACCAGGCTTGGCAGCAAACACATCACTCAATAAAATTCCAAATAAGGTAAAGACTATGCGCATAAAAATTTAACAATAAATCCCTGCAAATCACAGGATTAATGATTATAGAACTTGATATTATAGGGCAACAATAACACATGTATCAAGTATATTATCCTGAGTGTTAGAAGTTTAGGTTAGCGCTGTTGAGCATATGGCTTTTCAAAAACCATATCATCAGGCAAAATGATATAGATGAGCTGTTGGAAAATTAACAAGGAATGTTTTAAATGGATGATTTATTCTTAATTCAAGAAGAATTAACTGATGAAGAGCGCCAAATCCAAGCCAGTATTTATCGTTACATCGAAGATGAACTGCTCGCCAAATTACCTGGTGATTTCGAAAATGCCACATTCCCCAAATCTTTTATTCAAGACGCTGCCAATCTAGGTCTTTTAGGCAGTTTTTTGCCTGAAAGCGAAGGTGGCTCTGACGCCAGCTATCGAACCTATGGCCTAATTTGTGAGGCCTTAGAATGGGGAGATAGTGCTTTAAGAAGTTTTGTATCTGTCCAAAGCTCGCTTGGAATCTATCCTATCTATCAATATGGCACGCCCTTACAAAAAAATCGTTTTTTAAAAGACATGACTCAAGGCAAAATCATTAGTTGTTTTGGCTTAACTGAACCCGATGCAGGATCTGACCCCGCCGGGATGAAAACCCATGCCAAGAAAGTCAAAGGCGGCTATATTTTAAATGGCTCCAAAACCTGGATTACCAATGCGGCCATTGCCGATATTGCCATCGTCTGGGCCAAAACTGATGAAGGTATTAAAGGTTTTATTGTAGAAAAAAACTTTAAAGGCTTTAAAGCTCAAACCATTCACTCAAAAATGTCTTTACGCATTTCTTTAAGTGGTCAATTATTCTTTGAAGATGTTTTTGTGCCCGATGAAAATGTCTTGGATACCAAGCCGGGCTTGGGGGCGGCTTTTTCGTGCTTAAACCAAGCGCGTTTTGGCATTAGTTTTGGAGTCATGGGAGCTGCCAGTTTTTGTTTTGAAAACACCTTAAAATATCTTTTAGATAGAAAACAATTTAATCGACCTCTTGCTTCTTTTCAGCTGATTCAAAATGATTTGGCCTTAATGTATACAGAAATTCAAAAGGCCAGATGCTTAAATTTACAACTGGCCAAATTAAAAGATAATCAGCAAATTCAACCCGAGATGATTTCCTTAGCCAAAAGCAATAATTGTCGGGAAGCTTTAAAAATTGCCAGAACCTGTCGCAATTTACTTGGCGGCAATGGCATCAGCTTGGAATATCACATCATTCGGCATATGTTAAATCTGGAATCCACCTTTACTTATGAAGGAACCGATAATGTGCATAAACTCATATTAGGAAGATATCTAACCGGCATCAACGCCTTTGAATAAGGATTTCTATGTTTAATATTTTAGTCGTTGGCAGTGGGAAAATTGGCAGTCTGGTGGCTATTTTATTATCTGAGCATCAAGATTTCAAAGTCACCATCGCCAGCAATCTCTTTCATCAGCATTTCCCTGAAAATATTCTAACGATTTCCATGGATGTCCATAATGAAAAAGACTTAAAAAATATTATCCAAAAACAAGAGATTCATGCAGTCATTTCCTGTCTACCCTTTTATCTCAATCAGCAGGTCGCAAAAATTTGTGACCAACAACATTGTCACTACTTTGATTTAACTGAAGATATTGAAGTGACTGAATTTATAAAAGAATTAGCAACCGGCAAAGAAAGTATTTTTGTACCACAATGTGGATTAGCACCGGGCTTTGTCAATATTGCCAGTGAATTTCTGATTCAATTCTTTGATGATTGTCATGAGCTTCGTTTAAGAGTTGGCGGTTTGCCCCAATATACTCAAAACGCTTTAAAATATGCCCTCACTTGGTCACTTGATGGTTTAATCAACCAATATATCAATCCTTGCCCGGTCATTAAAAATGGGCATCTGCAGTTTGAGCCTGCCTTAGAAAATTTAGAAAGTATCAATTTGGATGGGGCTGAATATGAGGCCTTTAATACCTCAGGTGGCGTAGGCCATTTAACCAGCCGCTCCAAAAACAAAGTCAAAGAGTTAAATTATAAAACCATTCGCTATCCTGGGCATTGTGAAAAAATTAAATTTTTATTAAACGACTTAAAATTAAAAGATGACCGCATCACTTTTGCGCGTTTATTACAAAAAGCTTTACCCGAAGTGGATAATGATGTGGTCATCATTTTTGTCGCTGCTAACGGCTATAAAAATGAACATTGGATAGAGCATCACTACTTTAAAAAAATACTTCCCCAAACGATAGCCGGAAAAAAATGGTCTGCGATGCAAGTTGCAACAGCATCCTCAGTTTGCGTGGTGGTTGATTTAATCCTACAGCAGCAAAAGAAGCTCCATGGTATGATACTCCATGAAAAAATTCATTTTGGTGATTTCATGGCGAACCGCTTTTCACTTTGTTATCGATGAGGTATTGCATGGACACATCCTTAAAAGGTGGTGCTTATCTGGGTAAAAGTCAAATACTTTCGCATGGACAAGCAACCCTTGTGAGTCTCAATCC